>JAQGHT010000677.1 GCA_028291565.1 Planctomycetaceae bacterium
CCAGATGTGATTCGGACTGATGCACGCCTGCCAGACGGCGACTTGTATCAGTTCTGTAATTGTCCTGGATCTCGATGACAGACAAGGAACAACATGATGCGCAATCGATGGTTCGTCTTGGTGGTGCTCGGAGGACTCTGGCTGACATCGGCCGCAGGTCCGTCCGTGGTGCTGTGTGCCGCGGAAATTGATGCCTCGAAACTCGCGGGAATCCGCGAGAAAATGCAAAAATACGTCGACCAGCACGTCGTCGCCGGAGCGGTGACTGTGATTGGTTCGAAAGCGGGCGTTGCCAGCATTGAGGCTGTTGGAACGCAAAACATTGAGACGAAACAGCCGCTTGCTAAAGATGGTTTGTTCCGCATTGCTTCGATGACCAAGCCCGTCACGGCCATGGGAATCATGATCTTACAGGAGCAAGGCAAACTTTCGGTGGAAGATCCGGTAGAACGCCATCTTCCCGAATTCAAGGGGCAAAAATTGGTTTCTAGTCGCACGGATGGGCTGGAAACTTTGAAAAAGCCGTCGCGACCGATCACGATTCGAGACCTGCTGACCCACACATCGGGCCTGCCGGGCGGGTTTCCCCCTGGCCTGGCCGATCTGTACTTCAAACGGAACCTGACCCTTCAGGAAGCTGTCCTGGTCAGCTCGCAGCAACCTCTGGAATTCGAGCCGGGCAGCAAATGGGCTTATTGCAATGCGGGAATCGATACTCTGGGACGCATTATCGAAGTCGCGTCCGGCGAATCGTACGAATCCTTCTTGAAGCAGCGGATCTTTGATCCCCTGGGGATGCACGATACGACGTTTTTCCCAAATTCCGATCAGCTGCAGCGGCTCGCTGGACTGTACGGATCTCAGGATGGCCAATTGAAATTCGTCGAATACTCGCTGTTGGGGCCCGTCAAGAATGCCAAACATCCGATTCCAGCGGGCGGCTTGTACTCGACAGGTGCCGACCTGGCAAAATTGTATCAGCTGATGCTGCATCGTGGCTCGATGGGGACGACAAAAATCCTCTCTGAGCAAAGTGTTGCGACGATGACCAAGATTCAGACCGGCGATCTGAATTGCGGATTTACGCCAGGAATGAGCTTCGGGTTCGGTTGGGCGGTCGTGAACAAACCACAGGGGGTCCACGAAATGATGTCGACTGGGACCTACGGTCACGGCGGTGCATTCGGGACTCAGGGGTGGATCGATCCCCATCAAGATCTGTTTGTCATACTTCTGATTCAGCGGGTTGGAATGCCCAACGCGGATGCCTCGGATTTGCGCCGGGATTTGCAGACAGTGGCCGTGCAGGCTTTGAATAAATAGCGCAAAGGGGCGACACTATTCGCCACTCCCACGTAGTTGATCGGAGCGTTTCGAGTCCCTTGGTCATCAATTCATTTGAAATCTGAGATCTCAGATTTCATTCGAATCGCACACGCACCGCGGAAATCACTGAATTGATGGAAAATCCCCTGCTGCTGAATCCAAACGCGCAGGGGTTCGGCGAAAAGTGTCAAAGGAGCACCGCATTTATTACGGTCGAAAGAAATCGACTCTGGAGGTGGTCACTTGTCATTCGTCATTTGTGAAATGCCCTTTGGCCCAAGTGACAAGTGACAGGTGACTATCGCGAAAATCCTTGCACGACGTCGCGAATGAGGCTGCATTGGAAGTCGAGTAGTGCAGAGGCCGTGGACCCACTGGGGTAAGCCCGGTGCGGAGGTTCTACGAACAGGTGTCAATCTATTTCAATGTTTTTTGCAACTCTTGAGCTGCCTCCGAATCCGGAGTCTTCTCTAAGAATTTGGCCAGAACGTTCTTAGCTTCCGGCTGCCGTTTCAGTTCGATCAACAGCTTTGCCAAAGCGAGGACCGAAACCTGGTCTTCGCTGTTTAACTCAATCGCAGCTTCCAGTTCCGAGATCGCTTTTTCTTCCTGTTTGAGCCCGGCATAGGCTTTTCCCAGCACTTGATGCACTTCAGCGTCCATAACGTCTATCTGAAGCGCCAATCGTCCAAACTGGACGACTCCCGCAAAGTCATTTCGTTCGAGTAACAGCTGGGCCAGTTTTTTCCGGGGTGCCGCATCTTCGAACGCGAGATCCACCAGCCGCCTCAAGACCGCTTCACATTTCTCCTTCTGTTCGGTCTTCGTGTAGGCCACAAATAAGCCTTTCAACCATTCCGCTCCGTCGGGATCGTGCTGAGCTCCCAATTCGAACAGTTCCGCCGCCCTCACGAAGTCGCCCTGCTCTGTCTTCAACTTGGCGAGCAGCCGCAAGACGGTCGGATTGGGATTCTTTCCATCAAGAGCGGGTTCGAGATATTTCACAGCGCCTTTTGTGTCCTCGGCGCGGATCATCAAGAGTGCCATCGTTGCGGCGGCGTGAGGTTGACTCGGATCCTGTTCCACAATCTTTTCCGCGACCTGACGCGCTTCTTTCGTTTGCTTCAGTTTCACCAGAGTTAACGCCAATTGCCCGCCAATCTGCAGATTGCCCGGTTCTGCCGCGTGTTTCTTGCGCAACTCCGCGGTCTTTTCTTCGGGTTCATCTTCGAATGCTTTGAGTGTGCTGGCCAACTGCTTCACATAGGCGATATAACCCAGTTCGAATTCCGCTTGTTTCACGCCGCAAACTTTTTCAATGGCTTTGGCTGTCGACAGTCCATCACGGTACGCATTCAACAGATTCTTCAGTGAATCTGGACCATACTTTTCAAGCAGGAACTTGGCGTACAGATGACTCTGACAGTAGGCCATTTGCCAGTCGAGGGCCGATTTTGGACGCTGAAAACCAAGATTGATGTTGTCCAGGTTCATCAGCTCGCCTTTGGGCACGCGTTCCAATAGCAGTTGCGTCCAGACTTCCGACCGCGGCGATTCTTCACTCATGACCGCCAGGGCCTCGGTCAGCCAGTGCGGACAATTGAAGTGAGTTTGTTGTAATGTGATGATATGCACAAATTCGTGCTTCAGGACCTTGGCCCAGTTGAAGCCCCGTTCGCCTGATGTCGGTGAAGTGAGAGCCACAATCCAGCCCGTCGAAGCGCCGATCGTATGCAACTGCGGCAAGCCCGTCATGCGGGTACTGAACAAACTGTGTGCCGTCAGGCCCTTGGCTTTACTGAAGATTTCAAACTGAGTCCGAACTGGCGGCTCGAAACCGAACTGCTGAGTCAGCTTGGGATAAATCTCTTCGAGATACTCTGAAACATACTTGCCCAGCAGTTTATCTGCTTTTCCGTCGACTCTAACGACGAAGTGCTCGGTGCTGATTGTGGCATAGGTATCCAGAACGCCAATCAGCTTTCGCATGTTGTCGACACGGACATGAAACGGATCTGACTTGAACGCCTGGTCCAGGATCTTTTTCGCCTCGTCGCTCTTGCCGACTCGCATGTAGAGCAGTCCCAATGACGTTTTGGGTTCGGCATAGAGCGGCATGGCGGCCATGGCGGCCTTATAACATTTTTCGGCCAGTTCAAAACGCAGGCGGCTTTGCAATTCGTCAGCCAGGGCCTGCAATCCATAACCAGGATGGGGATTTCGCCTGGCCAGGTCAATTAGAATGCCAGAGAACCGGGACGGTTTGGTCAGCTGGACCTGTTCGATATTATCCAGATGCGACAGAACTTCGTCGACCTCTTTGGCGGGAGGCTGTCCATCTTCGAGTAAATAGGCCGACGCGATCCGCGCGAGTGTCCTCTGGTCGTGAGGATTGAATTCGCGGGCCTTTTCCAGTGCCGCGAGAGCTCGTTTCGAATCCAAATCTCGGAGAGCCAGGTCTGCCTGTAACTGCAGTGCGGCGACGTGGTGCGGATTCACCGCCAGGGCCCGCTCGGCGAATGAGGCCGCTTCTGTCAGCTCCAGGCGATCAAACGCCGCGTTTCCAAGTGCCGCCAGGACATCTGGTGCGCGGCCATTGATCTTCAGCGCACTCTGAAGTTCCGGGAGACCATCCGCGCGATTGTATTTCTCCAGCAGCAGACTGCCCGACAGATAATAGGCTTGCCAGCTTTCTGGATCATCTTTCAATGCATCGGGGCTGAGAGTGTTCACCACGAACTTAAAAACCTGCGGGACACTGTGCCAGCGGGCATACTGGGCGGAACCTCGTCCTACGATGAGCAAGGTCTCGGCCGCTGTCGGTTGGACGCGATTGTAATAGCGTAAACACCATCGATATTCCTCGTCTGCCGCTTTCAGTTTGCCGAGTTCCGTGAGGCAATCCGCATGAATCAAATGCCCGAGGGGTAGCTCAGGATCAAGTTTCAAGGCCTCTTCCGAGTGTTTCAGGCCATCGGCATAATTGCCCTTCAGAAAAAACAACTCGGCCAGCTTGGAGGCAACAATTGATGACTCTGGCTGCTTCTTTAGCGTTTCTGTCAACAGCACAAGTGCCTCGGCGATCCGTCCTTCGAAGACATGGCAATCACTGATGCCGATCGCGATGGCGATTGGATCTCCCTTTTTCTCCGCGGCCTCTTTATAAGCCGCAATGGCTTCGTCGATCCGACCTTTCTGAAAATGAGTATGAGCGACTTTTAACGGACTTTCCGGTAACTCGGTTTTGTCGGCGGTTTGCGTCTTTGCGACGTCCGAATCGGACTTATTATCATCCGAGGCGACAACATGCACCGGTCCGCTGCCGATCCAGAAAACGGCGAACGTTATCAGACTGACTGAGATTCGATGGAAATTCGATGCCATTTCGCAGCGCGTCCAAAAAAAGAGCAGAGACTACAGAATGCAGGCTTTCAGAAGCCAGAGAGTATCAAGTTTACGTTTGAGGGAGGAGAAACGGCAAATCATCACACTTTGAAATCGCATTCTCTCTCGTACCTACGTGGATGTAATCCAGTCCGGTTGGCGGTAGGACACAAAGTAGTTAGAATCCGGACGTTTCCACGCAAGCGTGGCTGGCAGAGCGGCGTCGACGTGGAAGCACAAACCGGAATTCCTAGCCGCGAGCGCCCTCGTATGGGTCCGGACACATTTCCATTTCACATGTCTGGCTTCGAAAGCATCGATTCGAGATTTCCTGCATCCTGGAAACGCGGACTGTCTGGTTGAATCAGGCCTGCACGTGAAATTGAAAAGTCTCGAGAATTCTGTTTGGCGATCTGCTCGCCCGGCTTGTCTAAGGATTTTGACACATGCGTCGCATCGCGATTCTTACTGCTGGTGGAGATACTCCAGCCCTCAATGCCACAATTTATGGTGCCGTGGCCCGCGCCAATCAATTGAAGATTGAAGTTTACGGCATCATCAAAGGCTTCTCCGGGATGTTGAATCCCACCGTCCCGCACGTCCATCTGAATCCACTATTCTCGTCGATCCCGGAACTCAATCCCTGTATGGGAGGGACGATTCTGGGCGCATCGCGAGACTATATTGATCCCGATCAGAAGGATGTGCTCAAACAAGTCGCATATCGCTTGCAGCGTCTGGGAATCGACGGCTTGATTTGCATCGGCGGCGACGGCACGATCAACGGTATGCAGCCCCTGGCCCAGTTCTTCCCCTGCGTGCTCGCCCCCAAAACAATCGACAATGACTTGGGCTTGAACTATCTGGACGAACCAAACGAATGGATTCGCGAGCCGAGCGAAAATGGCGGTTCCTGGAACTACCGCAAACAAGGCGAGCGACCTGACATTGAGCTCGATGACATCATCAACTATGCAACTCCCGGATACGCCACCGCCGTCTATGTCGCGGCAGGCGGTATCGACCGGATTCGGACGACCGCAGAAAGTCATCGGCGGATTGCGATCATCGAAGTGATGGGGCGGCAATCGGGCTATATTGCACTCGGTTCCGCTTATGGGCAACCGGATATTATCTTGATTCCCGAAATTCGAATGAATTTCGAGCGACTGGAAAAACGAGTCCGCGAGTTATACGAATTGCAGAAAAACGTCGTTATTGTGGTGGGTGAAGGCGTGCGCGATGAAAACGGAACCGAACTGGGCGCCATTTCGGCGAGCCATGATCCGGCGGGAAACGTCATCTTCAGTGGTGCCGCCGAACAACTGGCCGATATGCTCAGTAAGTCGTTCGGAGATCGGTATTTCCTCGATAAGCGACGGCACGACAAAGCAAAGTCCGCCATTTTTACACGTAAAGTCGGGCACACACAGCGGGGGGGCCGGCCCATTCAATTCGATCGTTTCTATGCCGCCCAACTGGGAGGCAAGGCCGTCGAGTTGCTGGTCCAGGGCTACAACAACAGCATTGCGACGCTGCAATGGTCTGAAAACGGCGGGTTCAAGCTCGATTCCATTTTGGCCAACACGCTTCGCGATCCATACCAGAATATCCGGCCGCGCGAAGTGCACCCCAGCTTCTATGATGCCAATCGATTCCAACCTTCTAAATTGGGTGTGGAATATCTGATGAAAATCTTCACCAATGCGATTGGATATGATGACGTGGAATCAATCCGGACCAGCCAGTTCCATCCAGGAAATCTGACGAATCGCTATCAGGGCTTTAATATCGCAATGCACAAACGCATTGAACGTCTGGCGGGTGAAGGAGACGAAAATCTGTTGAGTGGTGCGACTGGCTGATGCTGCCTACAACTGATCAACTTCGCGAATGGGACGTGTCCCATGTCTGGCATCCGTTCACACCGATGCAGGAGTACGCCCAGGAAGAGACGCCGATCATCGTCGCTGGTGACGGTTTTGAAGTCATCGACAGCGACGGTCGGCGATATCTCGACGGCACGTCGTCGCTTTGGTGCAACGTGCACGGGCATCGTGTGCCGGAACTCGATCAAGCGCTGCGAGAGCAAATTGATCGAATCGCGCACAGTACGTTGCTCGGTTTGGCAAATGGTCCCTCGGCGGAATTGGCGAAAGAGTTGGTCCAGCGAGTTCCCGCTGGATTGAACCACGTTTTCTATTCCGATGACGGTGCCACGGCAATTGAAGCCGCCTTGAAAATGGCCTTTCAATTTCATTGTCATCGGGGCGCAGACCCCACCACGAAAAACCTCTTTGTGCGATTGGGGGAAGCATACCACGGCGATACCATCGGGGCGGTTAGCCTGGGTGGAATTCCTGCCTTTCACCGTGTGTTTGGCAGTCTGCTGTTTCGAACTCTGGAAGTCCCCGCGCCCTCGACGTACCGCACTCCCGCGGGAATGTCATCCGAGGAATACCTGCGGCATTGCGATACGGAATTAGAACGGATTCTGTCCGAAAATCACGAGCGAATCGCCGGTTTTGTAATTGAGCCACTGGTTCAAGGGGCGGCGGGAATGCTGGTACATCCTCCGGGCTATCTGCGCCGAGTCCGGGAATTGACTGCCAGATTCGGCATCCCCTTGATCGCGGATGAAGTGTTCGTTGGTTTTGGACGGACGGGAACACTTTTCGCCTGTGAGCAGGAAGGCGTCGTACCTGATCTCATGTGCCTCGCCAAGGGCTTGACGGGGGGCTATCTGCCTTTGGCTGCGACACTCGCGACGGACGAGATCTATGCTGCATTTCTGGGTGACCGGGCGGCTCGACGCACATTTTTCCACGGACATACTTACACGGGAAACCAATTGGGTTGTGCGGTGGCGCTCGCATCATTGCGACGTTTTGATTCACATCGCGTCATGGAAAATGTGGCTCGGAACACGCTGATCTTAAGAAACTGGGCAGAACAATTCCGCAAGCATCCCCATGTCGGTGATATTCGTCAATGCGGCATCATTCTGGCTCTGGAGCTGGTTCAAGACCGGAGCCAGCAACAGAGATTTCCCGCATCGCAACGCATTGGCCATCACATTTCGCGAGCTGGTTTAAAGCGTGGAATCATCATCCGGCCGATTGACGACGTGGTAATTGTCATGCCTGCCCCAGGCATGCCGCAAGATGATCTGATCCGTCTTCTGGATGCGACGGAGTCGGCAGTGCAGGACGTATTGCAAGCATAGTCAACTTGCGGCCATTTCCCCCATAGCATAAGCCTCTGGCTTGTGCGCGTTGATTGATTCTTAGAGCGGTTTAACCTTGAGTTTGCCTGTGCCACTGCTTTGGGGTTGTACTCAATCCTCAAGCAGTGCTGTTTCGAGCGTGTCTTTGCACTGCTTCCGCCGAGTACGGCGGCAAGCAGTGGCACGAGCCCCTGATCTCAATGCGGAAGGCGCAAGGTTAAACTGCTATAGCCCGGATTAATCACGGGCTTGTATGCTCTGGCGAATAATCCGGGCTCGACAAGTTGCTCAGCGCGCAGACTTGGGGATCACTCGGCCGACCCCGAATTGATCGCCATTGCGGACGGGCTTGCCATCCTCGAAATCGATTTCCAGCAGTTTCTCGCTTTGCACGGCTCGGCCCGTTTCGTCGGTGAGACCCAGGAGAATCTGTTTTGTTGACGTGTCGATGACATCACCAGTCGAGGGGTAGGCAAAATGGACATCTAAACTAAAGGTGATCCAGCCAGGTTCGTCGCGAACACGGATGTGTTTCAAAACCTTTGGCGGCATGACGGTGGCATCAAATACGTGCATGGTCTGATTGGTGGCATCGGTCACCCACAATTCTTTTTCATCTGGAGTCAGTCCGATCCCATGGCTGGGACAACCGTGGCGTTTTACCGGGCCCTTCTTGAATCCGGCGACTTCAACGCGATGCAGCATTTTTCCGGTTTTCAGATCACCGACTTCAAATCCCAATAACTCATTGACGTTCACAAAGCACAAAGTTTGCGCACCATTGACGGTGAATGGACGAATGCTGGCGCTGAATGGACCAACCGTATGCTGGGCGGTATGTGTCGACGTCTCGGCAACCGTCAGTAGCGGTGACTTCAATCCCGCAAGATAGAACCACTTACCGTCCGCGCCGGCGACTGTATTGTGGGCTCCTGATTTTGGAACAATCTTCGCGATGATGTCACCGCTCAGGGCATCAACGACGTGCCAGTGGTCCTGCTCAAATGAAGGCTGGTAAATGAATTTGCCATCCGGCGAGATCGACATCCGGTCACAGCCACCTGGATAGGCTTTCTCCCACACGATTTTCTCGGTGACCAGATCCAGGCAAGTCAATGTTTTGATTGTGCTGATGTAGATCCGCTGAGTCCCCGCATTCGCGCAGATCCCTTTCACATTCACAGGTTTACCAGCTTCGTCCAATCCGGCCGTCGGAATGCGTTTCACAAACTTGTGCCCCTGATCCATATCAAACACCAGCAATCCGTGCCCGCCATATTCCAGGTAATTGCGAATTCCTGGAACCGCAACATACAGCAATCGCCGGGTGCCGGTGGCGGCTTTGTCCTCTGCAGCACTCACGCCAATTGTGACCAATAACAGGAGGCAGAAAACGAACGATCGAACAAGTCGGACTGAGCGCAGATGATGCATGGTCAACTGGTTTTCCGTGATGTCATGAAAAATGTGGCACGACACTCCGTGTCGTGAATCATTGAACGAGTTTGCATTCAAACGTGTCTGAGACAGTCCGAGGAAGGGGACAGATGTTTCCAATTCAATTTTGGGTCACAGATTCAATGGCATTTCGTCTAATGCTATCTCCCGCGAAGAGAGTTCGCCAACGTCTCAAATCACAGACCGAAGGCCGACAATTGGGGATTTCGTGTGGAACCTGGAATCAATGTCGTTCGATTGAATCTGGCGTTGGACGCATGGGATTAATGAGCGACATCTGGTCCGGCAAAGAATGCAACCGGCCGAACTCTCTCCCCAGGAGTTCGGCCGATTGCTTCAGGAGCCAATTTATTTCTGCACTGCCCCGTCGTCGAAAACTACGCGATTAGAACAGGATGATAAAGTCGGTTCCGAAAATCGTCTGAGCGTTCTTCGTTCCATTGTCATACGGCAACAATTTCGTGGGATTGGTGTTCTTGTCGACTGTGCCCGAGAACCAGTCGAATCGCAGATTCGGCCGAATGATAATGTTCTTGGTCGGCGTCCACTTCGGACCCATTGTCACCTGATAGAAGTTACCCGCATATCCAGTGCGTGATGGCGACAAACCACGGACTTGTGAGCCCGGCACTGCAAAGGAGTTCGGCAGGAAGCCGCCGACGCGATAGCCCTCTTCGTCTCGGAACCATTCCGCGTTCACACCCATCGACCAGCAGTCATTAATCTTGTAGAACGCGTATTGGTTGATGCCGTACCAGAATGCTGTCTTGCCGGACGCGGCCATGGCATCCTTCTGCATGCCAAAGTCGGACTGAGCCACATAAGTGATCTTGTCAGTCACGGGCTTGGTATAGACTAATGTCTGGAAGTACCGATTACGGAACTGGAGCAACTGGTTTTGCTCGGTACTATACATACCAACCCACGCCAGCGAATCTTTGCCTTCAAAGGTCTTCGTCGCTGTACCAATTACACCCAAATGGGGATTGGTATTATCAAAGTTGTCCCAGCCACGAATCACACCGGCACCCACATTCAACGAGTCGTCGACCTGGTAACTGGCCATGGAGCCAGTATGGGTGAACGGTTCGCCGTATTGATAAGTGTACGGGATGGTATTGAAGAAGTTCTGGGTCGTATCGACGGTGAAGAAACCAACCGGCGAAATAAAGTGACCCGATTTAAACGTCCATTTGTCGTACTTCGATGTCAGGTAGAACGCGGGAATCGCCAGCCCATAAAAGGCATGGCTGCCGTTAATGTTGTCTTCCAGGCCTGTTTCCGTCGTAAAACGGGCACTGCTACCGTACATGATATCGACGCGACCACCCACGTCGAAGCATTTGTCTGGATCCAGGACCTTTTCAAAATACAGCCAAGCCTGGTTCAATTGTCCTTCATTTGAACGATCCGTCCAGGTGACAGGACCGTTGAAATGGTCTTTTGGACGATCGGTGTTCACGGTATAGCTGGCGGCAATATTACCACCCATTGTGAACTTGTTGTCAGTCAACCAGTTCCCGCCGCAGCCGTCGTCGAACAGGCTGTTGACGGACCAGAACTCACCTTGGTGACACGCATCCTGCGGACAAGTCGTGCTGTAAGTATAAGTTCCTGATCCCGCGGGTGCGGTAGCGGCCGTAATGGGAGGCAATGGTGCCGGGTCCGGTACGGCCTCGGGTTGCAGCAGGCCTGTCTGCTGGACTCCGGTTTGCTGAATCTCACGTTCGACAATCTTGTCGACTGCACGTGTGTATTCAGAATTGGGCAAGCGGGTGGGATAGGCATCTTGGGCGAATCCGGTGCCCGGCAGGCCAATCACCCCGCCCCACAGGCCAAGACCGGCCAGCCACAATTTGGCTAGTCGGCGTTGGCGTGATTCTCGAGTAACTCTCAACATATTCGGGCTCCTTCGATTGCTCAAAACTGGCAGTCACGCGGTTAAGTTGGGGAGCGCTACAGGTTTGACCACGAGGCGGCGCGTCTCATAGTCCAAGGTCTGTTCCGCAAATTGTTCCGGACCGGAACAGCCGGAAACCAGAACATCCTTGTCCATTTGGTTGCCACCGCTCCAATTGGAACGGTTCGGACAACAGAACTGTTCGTGACTATCGGAATGAGCAGGAGACCAGCTTCTAACGTTAATTTCGGAACATTCAGATCTGGTTAATCGTCAAAGTCCCCGACGCCCGCAAGGTTTGCCAAAGAGAGGCAGATGAGCATTCGTTACAGCAATTTTAATTGTTTCAGCCAGATTAGGTGGCACGCTGCTTATTTTGAATGCAGGCAACTTTATCGGAAGCGTGCCCCGACACGGCCTTTTCAATTCTTCATGAGTTGTCGATTTACGCCATAGCACATCTGAAACGACTGATTTGCAGTCACGTGGAGGGCAAATACCTCCACAAAGAAACCAAAGTCTCAGGGAACTGCATCTATTTCTACGAAAGAGACTTGCAACACGGCTACGGTCTTGGGACGATTGGGGATTCTGATTCGATGCAGTCAACGGCCAGAGCAGGAACGGCGCACAATTCCTGTTCACGATCTAAATCAGAATCGCGGTTTGTGAACCGAGGGTCGCAACCGCGTGAGAGGCCGCTCCGCGCACCGTCATTTCACGGTTTTCCGGTCGCCGAAGGCTCAGGATGTCCCGCAAACTCATCGTCTGCCAATCCGAATTCAACGAACTCTGCGCCCATATCCGGGAAATGCGCGAGGTCGCTTTCGATACCGAGTTCGTGTCGGAATTCACGTACCGTCCTGAACTTTGCCTGTTGCAATTTGCGACGCGAGAGCGAAGTGCGGCCGTTGATCCCTATGAAGTCCGAGATTTGACTCCGTGGTGGGAGATCATGACCGATCCCTCGATTACGGTCGTGATTCACGGTGGACGCGAGGAAGTCCGGTTTTGTGTCAATCTGGCCGATCAACCGCCGCCGAACATTGTCGATATCCAGATCGCGGAAGGGTTACGCAGCCCCAGCTTTCCATTAGGTTATACCGCCCTGGTCCAGCGCGTCGTCGGAGTAAGAATTTCCGGTACGGAAACGCGAACTGATTGGCGCCGCCGCCCCCTCACCGAAGCTCAGATCGAATACGCACTCGAAGACGTCCAGCATGTGCTGGCCATCTGGGACCGTCAGCGGGCGGATTTGATTAAAAGAAACCGGATTAATTGGAGTGCTTCAGAATTTCAACGCATGGTGGATGAAGTTGCCGGAGAAAGGACTCGAGAAAACTGGCGCCGAATACCCGGCTTGCAGCGGCTGAATCAACGCGAATTGGCGGTTTTGAGGGAGCTTTACCAATGGCGCGATCAAGAGTCCCAGGTCAAAGACCGGCCGGCACGGAAAACTCTGCGGGATGATCTGCTGATTGAATTGGCCAAGCGACAGCCGCGAACGACTGAAGATGTAGTCGCGACTCGCGACATGAACCGTTCCGATTATCGCCGAGTGGCAGGTGATATCTTAGCTGCGGTACAGCGCGGCCTGTCACTTCCCGGTACGGAGCTACCGCCCGTTGAAAAGGCGGAGCATAAAGACGAAGAACACGTGCTGGGGCAACTCCTGGCGATCGCTCTAGCGAATCTGTGTCTGCAAGAAAATGTGGCGATGCAACTCGTGGGATCAGGTGCCGATTTACGGCACCTTGTCCGTTGGCACGTCTACGGAGAACGTGACGGAGAACAGCCTCGCTTAATGCAAGGTTGGCGCGCAGAAGTTTGCGGCGACCTGTTTCAAGAAGTACTCGACGGCAAAATCGCGTTCCGTGTCGCGGATCCTCATTCGGAACACCCGCTGAAATTCGTCAGACTTTGATGTGCTATCCGAACAGCTTCAACAACGGCTCGCCATCGTGCGCCACTTTAAATGGACGGCCGGACTTGGAAAAGAATTCCTGCTTCAGTGGCAAGCCCAGTGCGTGGGCGATAGTTGCATTGAAATCGGAAATCGAAACGGCATCTTTGTCGGGTCGAAAACCTTCCTTGTCGGACGTGCCGTGAAACAGTCCGCCATGGATGCCGCCCCCCGCGAAGAATCCCGAAAACACTCCCGGATGGTGATCTCGGCCGCCGTTTTGATTAAGTTGTGGCGATCGACCAAATTCCGTTCCCATAACCACCAGTGTTTTGTCTAGCAGCTTTTTATCGCGCAGATCTGCCAACAGGGCGGCAACTCCTTTATCCAACGTCCCGGCTTTCGCCGGCAACCTGTCATTCTGGTACATATCGACGTGCATGTCCCAGCCATCCAGAGTGACCTCGATAAAACGGACGTTGTGTTCCACCAGCCGCCGCGCCAGCAGGCAGCCCTGACCAAACCGGTCCCGGCCGTAACGGTCACGAACCTCGGGTTTCTCCTGATTCAAGTCGAAGGCCTTCAATTCTTCGCTGTGCATCAATTGGTCAGCCTGGCGATAGAATTCGTTGTAGGCTTCAACCTGCTTTTGCGGATACTTCTTGCGAAAGTTCGCGTCAAACTTGTTGATCAGTTCGATCCGCTTGGCGAATGAATCTCCGGTCAGATACTTCGGAGATACTGTGTTCTGCAGGCCGGCATTCGGATCATCGACGGGCACCGGAGTCAGCGCGGGTTCGAGAAATCCTGCACCGGGATGCCTGGGATCTCCATTGACCAGCACATTATCGGGCAAAGTCCGGTTCTGCTTGCCCAGCACCTTCAAGGCCCACGCCCCCATTCCGGGATGCCGGATCGTGGCGATTTCTTTGTAACTGGTTCGAAGCAGGTATCGACCTTGCTCGTGGTCACCAGTTTGTGTCGTCATCGTTCGAATGACTGCCAGGTGATTGGCCAGTTTGGCCAGCTGAGGCAGCGTTTCCCCGAACTGCATTCCCGGGATACTGGTCGAGATCCCTTTAGTCTGCCCTTGATTCGGGTGACCGGGTTTGAGATCAAAAGTGTCAATATGGGTCATTCCGCCCGCCATGCACAGAAAAATCACATGCTTGGCCTGCCCCCCGGGATTTAATTTACTCGTCGGAGCCTTCGCCGCAGCCGTTGCGCTCGGCTTGGCGGCCGACCCCGGCTGAGGTGGTGCGCCCTTGGGTGACTTGTCATCTGCCGCAAAAGCAGACATCACCGGAAGGATTGTCACCCCCAGAAGTGACTGCGCCGAATATTCCAGCAGGGCGCGGCGAGAGAGTTCGAATTCCATATCGAATGCGACCTTTCACTTTTCTGATGACGATGCCTGCGGATAGCCTGCGTTTGCGGCTGAACTTATCGCCGTGCTGCCTTCAGGCGTTACTCCAATGCTGGAATCTTATCTGCCAGTATAACATTCTTGCATTTCATGCACACGAATCCCTGATCGCTGTCGCCATTGTAATCCGGCGTGATTGGAGTCAGGACCCAAACCACAATTTCCACTGCGGCGGCAACAGTATTCAAAACGAAACGCCGGAGGTACCCTGTTGAGACCTGGAAGAATTGCGTAGAACAGGTTTTCGGCCTGTTCGTTTTGAGTGCACGAACAGGTTATATTGTTTGCGGCCACGAATGAGACTTTTTCGACACTTATTCCCGCGATCAAACGCCTCATTCCTAACCGAGCGCAGTATAAAGGCCTATCCTGCAACCGTTTCCTTTCGAAGAGAGCAATATGTCCGCTCGATTGCCGGTGTTTGTCAAGCACGATCTGGACGGCTTCTTTGGCCTGTTTATTGATAATCTGGTGCAACTGCTGCTGATTGTCGCATTGTGTGAAAATCTGTGTGGCATGCGCGGCACCGAAGGAGCCCGGCTGCTGTACCAGATGATTTTGCCCGGCGCGGCCGTCAGTATTCTGGCGGGGAATCTGGCTTATGCCTGGCAGGCCCACTGGCTTGCCAAAAAAGAAGGCCGCAGCGATGTGACCGCGTTGCCTTATGGCATCAATACACCTTCCCTGCTGATCTATATTTTCTTCGTCATGGTCCCCGTTTTCCAAAAAACTGGAAGTGCCGATCAAGCCTGGAAAATGGGATTAATCGCCTGTCTGGGAAGTGGAATCATTGAGTTCCTCGGTTCATTCGTCGCAGAACAAATCCGCCGGCGAACTCCCAGAGCCGCGTTACTGTCGACCCTGGCCGGGATCGCGGTCGGCTTCATCGCCATGAAGTTTTGTCTGGAAATCTTTGAACGGCCGCTGGTGGCGATGCTGCCGTTCGCCGTGATCATGATCACCTATTTCGCGCGTGTCCCGTTTCCCTGGGGAATTCCCGGCGGTCTGGTGGCCGTCGTCCTGGGTACGGCTTGCGCCTGGTTGTTGCCCTATGTCGTACCGGTCAGTTGGGGTCAGATCGCCATGAATCCCGAGGCGGTGACTGCAGCCTGGGCGATGCGCGGATTTTACCTGCCCACCTTTGTCGGAAATCAGATCTGGGAATTACTGCGACAACCGGACGAATGGATTGGCTTTCTGTCAGTGATCGTTCCGATGGGCCTCTTCAATGTGATTGGCAGCCTGCAAAATATCGAATCCGCAGAAGCTGCCGGCGATCGATTTCCGACCGCCCCGTCGCTGGCGATCAATGGTTTGGGGACCATCTCGGCGGCCTTATTCGGGAGCTGTTTTCCAACGACGATTTACATCGGGCATCCCGGTTGGAAGGGATTGGGAGCGCGGGCTGGCTATTCGACATTGAATGGTCTGGCCGTCACGGCGATTTGCCTGACTGGAACGGTGGCATTGATTAACAGTGTCGTACCGATGCAGGCGGGAATCGCCATCGTCTTGTGGATCGGCATTATCATCACCGCCCAAGCCTTCCAGGCGACTCCGAACGACCACGCTCCCGCAGTCGCCGTGGGATTGTTCCCGGCCATTGCGGCCTGGGGCCAGACAGTGATGACCGGAGCATTCTTCGTTGCTGGCGGCCTGACAATTCAAGTCGTCCTCGACAAATACCCCTTAACAGAAGTCAACGGCTTCCTGATTCATGGCCTGTTACTGATGGAACGCGGTTATATATTCACCTGCATGATCCTGGCAGCCATCAGCGCGTTGCTCATTGACCGTAAGTTTTTCTCGGCAGCGGTGTGGTCGGCAGTGGGAGCATTGTGCGCGGGAATTGGTTTGACCCATGCGTATCAAATCCAGGGAAATAACGTCGACTACTTGTTCTGCTTCGCGCAGCCGAACGCCGGAGCGCGGCCGTTTCATGCGACGGGAATTGCCGTCGGATATCTGCTCTTCGCGCTGGTTTTCATCGCTTTCGGTTATTATTGCCGTCGTCATCCGCACTTGACGAAGCTTGAGCACTGAGGATTTCAAGGATGCGTTATCGGATCTTATGCTTGCCGTTGGCGGCAGGCCTGATCGCTGCGCTATTGTACTATAAGTCTAACCAGACCTATCGGCCGCTGACCTCAGAAGAACGCGCTGCAGTGCAAAGTCAGCAGCCCGCTCCCATGTTTACTCTGCATGATCAGCGATCGCAACCGTTTAAACTCGGGCGTTATGCCGGACGTCACAAACTCGTCGTCGCGTTCTTTGATCCAGCGGACGGTGCCGATCTGAACCCGCAATTGCAGATTCTTAAAGACGGGTTTGCCAGGCTGACAGCGCACGGCGAAAAGATCATCGCCATCAGTTCGGCGACGCCCTACGCAAACCGCAAAGCGTTTGAGCGAGGCGGAGATTTCCCGTTTCACATTTTGTCCGATGCCGACCACAGCGTTCAAACCCAGTGGGGCTGTGTCGCGGCAGGTGAACCACCGAAAATGCTCCCAGCCGTATTCGTCATCGACCGGGCTGGAATTATCCATTGGTCGGAAGTCGGAGGAAATGAGCCCGTTTCAATCGAAAAACTGGAAACAGAGCTGGCCAAAGCGAGATAATCGCGAACATGCCGCCAAGCACGATTGCCCCCAAGAGATTCGGGGCGGTGATCGAGTCAACCGCCCCTGTCTGTCGCGAGAATGTCTTCAAAAACTCTCGCTCCACCTGAGCATAAGGGCTCACTATACCTCGCACGGTTAAAAATGAGACATTTGATCGCGGGGATACGCGTTGAAAAAGACGCATTCGCGGCCGCGAACAGTATCACTACTTCTTTTTCTTCGCGGGTTTCGCTGCGGCTTTGATCGGCGCGGCTTTCTCGGCGGCTTTCGTTTCCGATTTTTTGGCAGTCTTTTTCGCCGAAAAAATCTGGTCCCAGCCGCTGGAAAACTTGTCCGTCGAACCCGTATGCACTGTGTAACCGGTCATCTGATTTATTCCTTTGCTTCAACCGCTTCTGGATCTCTCAAGGTCTTCGGTACGTAGGGATGATTACGCTTGAAGATGACCGTGGCAGATTCGATCTTGTCACCCGGTCGGATCGCTAAGGCGATGTTCATCCCCTTCACGACGCGGCCAAACACTGTGTGTCCAGACGGCTTGTTGGGATTCGAAACGTTGGGGTTCAGATGCGGCGTGGGCAAATGGGTCAGGAAGAATTGTGAGCCGCCTGTGTCCTTACCCGCGTGGGCCATGCTCAAAGAACCCTGGAAGTGCATCCGGGCGTTCGGCTTGTAGACTTCGCATGCAATATGATATCCAGGACCGCCACCCCCCACGTTTTGAGGATTCTCGCTCTTCGTGTTGGGATCTCCGCCCTGAGCCATGAAATTCGGAATCACTCGGTGAAAGGCGATTCCGTCGTAAAACTTCTTTTCGACCAGGCTGACAAAGTTGGCGACCGTGTTCGGTGCTTCGTTTTCGAAGAGTTCGATTTCAATCGGGCCCTTGTTCGTCTTCATCAGAATACGAGGCAGCCGGTCTTCTCCCTGTGCGGCGGCTTCTTTTTCACGGATCGCGACTTCGGTCTTCCACATCTTGGCATAAGGCTTACACTCATCCAGGTACCGTGCTCCCAGGGCCTGGAAAATCTGCTCGGCCATTTGATCTTTACCACCATTGGTGGCCTCTTGAGCCTGCGTCAGCAATTGCGAAGCACCAGCGAAATCCTGAACCGCGAATCGAGAAACACCGGCCAGATTCAGTAATAACGGGTGTGTGCTGCCCACTTCCAGATACTTGTTCGCTTCGATCACGACGTCTTTGTAACGATTTTCGTGATACAGCTCCTGCAGATGCCCGAGAATGATCGACTCCGCGTCAGCATTCTTCGGATCTTTGAGAAAGACCTGGGTTGCCGTGGCGAGCAATTGTGGCAGCACATTCTCTTGAAAATTCCCGACTTCGGCGTTGAATTGATCGATCAACACCTTTTGTCCCTTGGCATCCTTCGCTTTGCCTGCCGCGGAAATATCTTCCTGCAGCTTTGACAACTTGCCGCTCAGTTCCTGCCGCACAGCAAACAGTTTTTTGAACTCCGCAGCGGGATCTCCACCGCCAGCCGCCTTCGCCGTTTTCTTCACGGGAGGTTCGTCTTGCGCCGTCGCGGTTCCGATTCCCAATCCCGTCAAACTCAATAGCATCAGCAAAACGCTGTAAAAACCGACCGTTCGCATCCCCTGTACTCCTTGGGTGAAAGTGTTATCCGTCGAGCAGACTGGCAAGTTTTCTCAAGATGTCACCGGGCATTCAACTGCCACGCCCACGCGCGATTGTAGTGAATTCGAGCTGAGTGAAAAGACAAGTCTGAGAAATTGCGGTAAAGCTCAGGAAATTGCAAAACGAGACTATTTACCGTCGCGGGGCAATTTTCCTGCTGACGAAGCAAATATCCGTTGGCGCCGTTCCAAAACGTCCGGAGCGGTAGAACGGGATTGCTTCAAGTCTTCAAGATTCGCCTGGCAAGTTCGGCAGCCGATAATTTCCAAATGAAACCGGACATAATCATGTACGGCCGAGTCGAGAGCGCCCAACAGAAAGCTCCCCAACTCATGGCGTGGCGGACAGCTTAAATGCTGTCGGCGCCAGACTTCGCCGACGGTCACCGTACCGTGATCGCGCTCCTGAATCAGAACGATTAGACGGCTTTTCAATTCTTCCGAAGCACGCAGCGCGAGTTCGATTTCCGTCATTCGTTCCGTATCGAGATCCTCATCCAACCACGCGAGCAATTCGGAATCCGAAATCGAAGAGGAAACAGTCATTTTGAACGCAGATCCAGACGCCACATCACGCGGTTGATAACACCATCTTCCGCAATGTCTTCACCCTTTTTCCCGTTCTGCCAGTCGCTCTCGGAATCAGAACATGAGAGTGATGAAGAACCTGGAATTGATGATATCATTTTCGTCATCGACCTGAAACCGTAGGTGGCATGGGGACTCACGAGGTGATGGCAACAACGACTGCCTCGATCAGTCAGAACGCGTTCCTAACGCTGATCTGTCACTTTGCGACAGCAAGTAGTGGCGCCTGATTCTCGACCACCTGTCGCGCTTGTTTTGCGGGTTGCGGTTGCGAAGCAGGTTCAATTAGCAGTTTCAATTGTTCTTCGAGTTCATGCAACGAGCTGACCACCTGAGTCGCTGGACCGCATCCGATCCGCACTTTCGCGGCCGCTAATTCGCCCTTAAAATTCAACAGCGCGACGATGATTCGCGTCTTCGAAAAACGAGCTCGAATTTGCCTGCTGATACGCCGAGCCCGTGTCACTGCAGCCGGTGCCAAAGCGGAAATGCAGATCACGTCCATTTTATAATCGCCCACCAGCCCCTCAAGTTCTTCAAAACCACCTTTAAGCGGCACGGCTTGCGAAAGTGCTCCTTGATTCCTCGCGATTTGGGCCAGCATGATCGCACCAATCTCGTCGGCGTCGCTGGATGCGGGCAGGCAAAGGACTCGCAGTTCAGGTTTCCGCGGTGACGATTCAATCGGCGGTTCAACGTGGGGTTCGCCGTCAGCAGCAAGTTCGGCAGCTTCGGTAGCGCGGATTTCGTCTTGAGCTTCTCCCAATTCCTCAATGATACCCTTTAAGTTTTGCAAGATGAATTCGAGTCGGTATTGATCGATTTCATCGCGATAACGGTCTCTCTCCGCCAGGGAAATGGCCGGAATCAACACTGTGTCATAAATTTCCGCGAGAGACTGTTCCTGGCGGCATTCTCCAATCAGATCGATGGCTTCCTCCTGATCACCCGCCAGAAGACGCTGGTACACGCGGAGTTTTGGCTCGAACACCGGTTCATCGCCCAGCAGCGTATCGAGAAATGAAAGTTGCGGAACGTGTTTGCCGATGACCAGCAGACAGACAGTGAGTGGTGTGGCAAGCAATAGGCCAACACCTCCCCATAGCCAGGACCAGAAGATCGCGGCGACCAGGATTGCGACCGGGGACACACCCGTGTGCTTTCCGAATAACCACGGTTCCAGGAAACTGCCGACAAAAAATTCCAGCACTACATATAACCCAAGCGTCATGAAAGGTGCTGCCCAAGTCGACGTGACGGCCATTGACAGTGCAATCGGAGCCGCGGCCGAAATCCACACACCGACATACGGAACAAACTTCATGATCGCCGTCAAAATGCCCCACAAGACGGCGTTCGGCACACCGATGAGAAATAACACCGAACTCACGGTCACGCCAAATCCCACGTTAACTAGAAGCTGCATCAGCAAATATCGACTCACCCGTGTCGTCGCATCTCCCAATGCATCAGTTGTACCAGTTACCTGCCCCTGCCCCACGAGTCGGATAAACCGATCGCGAAGGTCCTCACGCTCGAAGAGGAAGAACAGCACTAGAACAATGACGATACCGGCTGCACCGGCTGCTTCGAGAACTGTTCCAAACATACCGCCAAAATACTCCAAAGCACTCGGTGGAGTGGCAATCACGCGGACCGAATAGGGATGATCGCTGATGCTGGCACCGGTGGTTGAAGAGGCCATCACATCTTCAGGTGAGATCTTCTCGCCAATCTTTTGAGTCGCAGATCGATAGCTTTTCCAAGCTGATCCAACGTACTGATTCACCAATTTGAGTTTTGTCTCGATGTTCGTCTGATATTTCGACATATTTGTGGCCAAGTCCGTCAACTGGCTGAACGCGATCCACGATACGGCCCCAAACACGACAAATGTCAAAATCACAGACGTCAACACGGCGGGAACGCGTCCGATTCGACGATGTTCCAGCCAATCACAGATCGGACTCAATAAGAAACTGACCAGCACCGCGACAATGAGCGGCAGCAACACGCCTTTGGCGAAATACAATCCGCCAATCACAATGGCGATCGATGCCAGCGTGATCAGCCATGACAGTTTTGCGGAATTTTTTTGGAGCGCCATATCATACTCGCGGGGATTTCAGTCAAGCTACGCTTGGAGACAGCCGCGATGGTGATCGCGTGAAGCAGAAACATTTCGAACGCAAGGTCAGCAAGCAAACTGAACGATAATCAGCCAATCGCATCGATCCGAACTGATCAATGCGATCGATAATGAGTATCGAAAGTCTCATTCTGTTTGATCGCCGAGGTTGGGCTTTCGTGAATCCAACTCAACGCGAACGGCGTGCCAAGGATCAAGATGTGTGAAATGTGTCGATTAAACGATCACAAATTGCTAAAACGGTTGAAAATTGGATCTGTCGCGAGAAATGACAAATTCCCTGATCAAAACAGTTAAACGACGGGCAGCCCCAAGGTTGGAGCGTTATAGTATCACCCGAAACCTGACGCGAACCATCAAGCCAAACGCTGACGTCTCTGTTCCTTCGAGTGTCTTCTTTATGACTGAATTCCTGATTCGCCCCTATCGGCCCGATGATCTGCCCATGCTTAAAGAGATCATGGTTGAGGCCTTCGACGGTGTTTCCATCGATCAGTCGATCGAACACGTTTTTGGCATTGTGAACGGCCACGATTGGAAGTGGCGGAAAGCTCGACACCTGGATGACGATGTGCGGCGCGACTCTGCAGGCATTTTCGTCGCGGAACATCAGGCGCGAGTCATCGGCTTCATTTCCAGCTGGATGGACCATGAGACAGGAATCGGTCAAATCCCGAATATCTCGTTACGTCCTGAATTCCGCGGCCAGGGACTGGGACGGCAATTGCTGGAAATCGTCCTCGACCGATTCCGGCAAGCTGGACTGACCCACGCGAAAATCGAGACTTTGGCACAAAACGCAGTGGGAAATCATCTGTATCGAGCCGTGGGATTTCAAGAGGTCGCGCGCCAGGTTCACTTTGTCGCGGAGTTGTCAAACCCTCGAGATGCCGTGATACTGTAAGCGGTAATATGAGCCGACGTATTCTGCCGCCCAGCTGACAAGAGATTGGAGCTGGTCGGCTTGATATTCCTTCGAAGTCCCAATGTTCAGCAACCTCAAGATACATTGGGCCTTTGTACTACTTCTGAACTTAGAATTCATTGAAAAAGGTGTAGTGCAAAGGCCGCGGCACCACCGGGACAAGCCCGTTCTCGGGGTCCCTCGACAAGTGTTAGAACCAGAAAAAATCCGAGGAACCAGTGGGTTTACACCCACCGCTCGCAGCGTTGTTTGTCAGCCTTCTAGATCAATTCCTGCCCCGAACCGCCCAATCTCAAAACGCTCGCTCCATGTTATACCCTCCTCGTTGGCTACGTTGTTTCGGACTTTGTCTGCTGATTTCCTGGCAGTCGACTGCGATCTGCGCCGCGGCAGAGGAACGTTCGGGGGAACAGATCTATCAACAGCTGTGTGCATCATGCCACGGTGCCCGGGGTGAGGGCGATAACAAGAATTATCCGCAACCGCTGGCAGGCGATCGGTCAGTCACGGAATTGTCTCAATACATCGAAAAATCGATGCCCGAGAAAGAGCCGGAAAAATGTGTTGGCGAAGATGCGAAAAAAGTCGCAGCCTACATTTATGACGCCTTTTATTCTCCGATCGCCCAGGCGCGAATCAAACCTCCCCAGATTGAACTCGCGCGGCTGACCGTGCGGCAATATCGCAGTTCAATTGCCGATCTCGTCGGCAGCTTTCGTCCCGCGGAATCCTGGACCACTGATCGCGGCCTGAGAGCCGAATACTTCAAGAACCGCCGGATGCGAACGGAAGATCGAGTGCTCGATCGCGTCGATCCCAATGTCAAATTCGATTTCGGCGAGAGTGTTCCCGAACCTGATGAATTTGATCCCGTCGAATTCGCTATTAAATGGCAAGGTTCGATCCTGGCCCCGGAAACCGGCGACTATGAATTCATTCTCAAGACAGACAACGGAGCCCGGTTGTGGATCAACGACAATGAACGACCATTGATTGATGGGGGGGTGAAATCCGGTAAAGAGGACCGTATCGAAACCATTCGCTTATTGGGTGGTCGCGTGTATCCGCTGCGCCTGGAAATGTTCAAATCCAAAGAAGCCAAGGAAAAGCGAGCAGCGATCAGCTTAAAGTGGAAACTGCCCAATCGAGCAGCCGAAGTGATTCCACAACGGTATCTCTTGCCGCAGCGATTCCCAGAGACTTTGATCGTTGAAACACCGTTCCCACCTGATGATCGCAGCGAAGGTTACGAACGGGGAAATTCGATTTCCAAAGCATGGGAACAGGCCACAACGGACGCGGCGATTGAAGTCTCTGCCTACATCGCCACACATCAACGTGAATTTGCCGGGAGTCGAAATAACAACGGTCGCAATAACGGCGGTGAACGACGAGGAAGGCAAAGGGAGAACAACAAAGACGCGCCCAATGCGAATGAGGATGATGGAGAGCATCGCAACAAACTTCGCGAATTTTGCGTCCGGTTTGCCGAGCGAGCATTTCGTCAACCACTGACGGACGAACAAAAACAGCTGTTTGTCGATCGACAGTTCGCCGAGGCCGGTTCCACCGATGCAGGACTGAAGCGCGTGATCCTGCTGGTCCTCAAGTCACCGCGGTTTCTGTTTCGCGAGTTGGGGAATACCGGTAATGTGAGCTATGATGTTGCCGCTCGCTTGTCATTTGGCATGTGGGATTCAATCCCAGACGACATATTGCTGAAGGCGGCGGCTGATAAAAAGCTCGCATCTCGTGAGGACGTCCAAAACCAGGCGGTTCGCATGCTGGCTGATCCCCGGACGCGTTCCAAACTGCGGGAATTCCTGCTGCAGTGGTTGCGAGTCGACCATCTGACCGATATTTCGAAAGATTCGAAGCGGTTTCCCGATTTCAATCCAGCGATCGTTTCCGATCTTCGGACATCGTTAGATTTGTTTCTGGACGATCTGATCAGCAGCGAGTCGGCCGATTTTCGACAATTGCTGATGTCGGAAACCCTCTACTTGAACGGGCCACTCGCAAAATTCTACGGGTTCGAATTGCCAGCGGATTCCGAATTTCAGAAAGTCTCATTCGAGCCTTCTGAGCGAGCTGGCGTGTTGACGCATCCTTATTTGATGTCGGGCTTTGCGTACACGTCGACGACATCGCCGATCCATCGCGGAGTCTTCATCTCTCGCAGTGTGCTCGGCCGGTCGCTGCGACCGCCGCCGGAAGCTGTCGCCCCGCTGGCCCCCGACCTGCATGCCGACCTGACCACTCGCGAACGCGTTTTATTGCAGACGAAACCAGAATCGTGCCAGACGTGTCATTCCATGATCAACCCATTGGGGTTCACCTTAGAGCATTTCGACGCAGTCGGGCGTTTTCAACGTGAAGAACACGGAAAGCTGATCGATTCGACAGGAAATTATTTGACTCGCGCGGGTGAGCAAAAACAGTTCGCCGGCGTTCGGGATCTCGCGGCATTCCTTGCTCAAAGTGATGAGACTCATACCGCCCTGGTGACACAGTTATTCCATCATGTCGTGAAGCAACCCATCCGAGCCTATGGAATTCAGACTCCCGATGAGCTCCGCAAACAATTTGCGCAGCACAATTTCAACCTCCGCAAACTGATTGTCGAGATCGTGACCCAGGCCGCAATGACGGAACGCGGTGCGAAAACAGATGTGACAATCGGTCAAGCGGCCGATAAAATAAATGGAAGTTGATATCTGAGTTGTATCGAACTCGGTTAAGAATGAGACGTTTGATCACGGGGATCAGTGTTGAACAAGACTCTTTCGTGGCCGCGAACAGCATAAACCGCGCACGGTTAAGAATGAGACGTTTGATCGCGGGGATCAGCGTTGAACAAGACTCATTCGAGGCCGCGAACAGCAAAAACCATTTGGAATCCGTTCCATGACTTACGTTCCGAACCGCCGTGAATTCCTCCGCAATCTGGGGCTGAGTGCCGCGGCCATGCCGTTCGTCATGAATTTGCCGAGCCTCGGCTTTGCGAATCAGCAGGCGCGTAAGCAACGACTGATCGTGATGTTCAGCCCGAATGGAATCGTGCCCAACACCTTCTGGCCTGACCAGGAAGGGGAACAATTCACACTCAAGGAAAGTCTGACTCCGCTCGAAGCGCTCAAGAGTCGCACGCTGATTCTAAATGGCGTCTGCGACAAAGTCCGCGGCGACGGCGACAATCATATGCGGGGAATCGGGTGCCTGCTGACCGGCATCGAGCTGTTTCCCGGCAACATCCAGGGCGGCTCGGACACCCCGGCGGGTTGGTCCAGCGGAATCTCCATCGACCAGGAAATCAAGAATCAGCTCCAGAAAAGCCCGGAAACGCGCACGCGGTTTGGCTCCCTGGAATTTGGGGTGATGGTTCCGGACCGTGCCGACACGTGGACACGGATGGTCTATTCGGGAGCCAACAAGCCGATCGCTCCGATTGATGATCCACATCAGATGTTCGCCAAACTCTATGGCCGACTGAAAGATCAAGAAAGTCTCAAGAGCGTTCTGGACGAACTGCAGGACGATCTGCGCACAGTCAGTGCGAAACTCAGTTCTTCCGATCGCCAGTTGCTGGACGAACATGCCACGCTCGTTCGCGAAATGGAGAAGGAACTGCAATCGGCTGGAGACCTGACTTCCCAGCACGTCATTCCGGAACTGGGAGCGCGCGTCAAAGAAGAAAACGACAATATTCCGACAATCAGCAAGATGCAGATCGATCTGATGGTGAACAGCTTCGTGGCCGATTTCGCACGCGTCGCGACTTTGCAGTATACGAATTCCGTGGGCGGGGCCCGCATGCGATGGCTGAAAGTCGAAGAAGGCCATCATGAACTCTCGCACAAGCCCGACACCGATGCCTCCTCGCAAGAACAACTGACTCGCATCAACAAGTGGTACTGCGAACAACTCGTTTATCTGGCTCAGCGGTTAGCCGAAACTCCCGAACCGGGCGGCGGAGGTAGCCTATTGGATAACACGCTGATCGTCTGGACCAATGAGCTCGGCAAAGGAAATTCGCATACACTCGACAACATTCCATTCGTATTGGTCGGAAATGGGCTCGATTTCAAGATGGGCCGATCGATCAAGTATCCCAAGCTGCCGCACAACCGGTTGCTGATGTCGCTGGCACACGGTATGGGACACCGGATCGAACGATTCGGAAATCCCGACTATTGCAAAGCCGGTGTTCTGCCCAATTTGACTTGATTATTGATCTCGTTCCCAAGCTCCGCTTGGGAACGCACGCTCAGGAAGCTCTGCTTCCACGGACGAAGCAGAGCTTCGAAGAATGACGTTCCCAAGCAGAGCTTGGGAACGAAATGATTACTCAGCCGTCGTGGAGATTACTGCGTATCATCTTGCGCGGCGCGGCGATCAGAATCGTCGAACGCCATTGGTGCACAGGCGGCGCCCGCAACTCCACGGGCACGGGCTGCGTGAGTGTGTCGATCGAGTGCCGCGAGGGAACTCTGTACACCTGCTGGAGTTGCCGACATCGTCAGGGACTGGGCGGCTCCAATTCCCATCTTCGCGGCCGTGGCGATGGCATCCTGGTTGGCGGCCAGAAACACGAATTGCCAGGCATATTTATCTCGCTGCTCCGAGATCATCGCATTGATCTTTGTCAGATCAAATTCGTGACTGGCGTTTTCCTCACCATCGGTCAGCGTGACGAACAGTACGGTTCCCGGCCGCTCAGCTTCAGGCATGTCGCTCAGCCGTTTGCCCGTCGCAATCATGGTTCGGCCCATGGCATCCAGCAGCGCGGTTGCGCCACGCGGCTGGAACGTCTGATTATTCAACTCGGTTGCCTGATCGAGTGGCTGGGCTGCGAACACGACTTCATATTCGTTATCGAACTGAACCAGCGTCATCCGCGCACTTCCCACCCCTTTGCGTTGGGAATTAAGAAATCCATTGAACGCTTCAATGGTGGCCGCCTTGACCGATTCCATCGATCCCGAACGGTCCAGTACCAGTGTGATATCAGTCAAATCGGCTCGAGTCATGGCGAGTTCTCCTTGTTTCGATGTCTCGAATTCTGTAACACCTCAACCGACAGAACGTTTCTTTTTGATCGGCGGATCATTTTTTTGTTCCATCCGGCGGACTCCCACGACTTTTCCCAGGATTCGAAACTCCTGATCGGGATCCACGACAATCGGCTGAAACTTGGGGTTCTCGGGACACAGTTGAACGACTTCTTCACAGATCGAGAGCCGCTTTACTGTGGCTTCGCCTTCCAGCATCGCGACGACGATATCTCCGTTTTCCGCGACGGCCTGCTGCCGCACGATGACCAGGTCTTTCGCTTTAATTCCAGCCAGGATCATGCTGTCGCCCACGACCTGCAGTGCGAAACAACGGCCGCGCCGAGCCAGTGAACCTTCAATGATCACGTGCCCGACAATGTTTTCTTCAGCCAGGACTGGCAGTCCGGCGGCCACGGTCCCCACAATGGGAATCTCGATCAGTTCCGCGACGGCCTCGGGGGGCCCCTGCAATACCGTCAGGTTGCGAGCCTGACGTGGTTCCCGTTTGAGATATCCTTTCCGAACCAGTTGACCGACTTGTTCATGAATGCTGGCGGCGGTGACCCCCATCACGGTCGCCAGCTCCTGCATTGTCGGGGGCCGTTGGTCACGCGCGATGATTCGCTGGATTTCCTCCAATGTCCGCTGTTGAGATCCGGTCAATTCCTCGACCATCGGCCTTCCCGGACGTTTCTTCGGCATCGCCACTATTGTCTAACCTCTGTTGTCTAACCTCTGATTGATACTGTTCGCGGTCACGAATGATTGTTTTTCAAGACTTTTCCCCGCGATCAAACGCCTCATTCTTAACCGTGCGCGGTAGGACTTTGAGTGGCCTTCCCAAGAAACCACATAAGTACCTTAACCAGTTCCGATCGCCGCTTCAATTCCAGAAAGCCCTGTTGCACTCGGAGAGCATTGTTGATATTTGTATTATTAAGCCATACAAACATCAGGTCAATTCAGATTCAGAGGTCAGGGGGTTCAAAGTTCATTTTTACCTCCCCTTCGGCGAAATATGAATTTTGAACCATCTGGCCCCGCTTTCGGGGATTTCCGCAATGAATCGTCACGAGATCTTGCAATCCCTCAAACTGCGATTGCAACAGATTTCCAATACGAAATCGAATGCGAAAAGTCCGATAGAAGTTGTTTCAACTGGTATTCCCGCGTTGGATGCTTTGCTTCCCCAACGGGGGCTTTCCAGAGGATGCATTGTTGAATGGCTGATCTCGGATGTGGGTACGGGGGCGGCGACATTGGCCCTGTCAGGCGTACGGGCCGCATTAGAAGACATGTCAGGCAAAATGGGTTGCTGGGTGGTGATCGATCTGCAACGGCAGTTTTTCCCCCCGGCGGCCTTGGGTTGGGGAGTTCCTGCTGGACGATTGTTACTCGTACAACCCACTTCAGAACGGGATGCCGCCTGGGCCTTTGAGCAAGCGTTGCGTTGTCCTGGAGTGGCCGTGACCTGGAACTGGATTGGTTCTGTGACAGAGCGGATGCTGCAACGCTGGAAAGTAGCCGCCGAAGCGGGTGGAGGCCAGGGAGTTTTGTTTCGGTCAGACCGGGCACTTAAGCAGGCGGCCTGGGCTGACGTGAGATGGCTGGTACAGCCGGTACCCGACCAGAGTGAAACCGGACGTCGTCTGCGACTGAAGTTGGTGTACTGCCGCGGGGCACTGGGTGGGGAACAGGTTGAAGTGGAATGCAATGATGAGACGGGTCTTGTGCGTGTGGTTACCCAACTGGCCGATTCAGCGTCGTCTGTGTCTGCGGCCCGAGCTTAAACCCTGCGCCTTCGTGCTGTTTGCCGAATCCGGGCGCGGTCTGCAAATCATAGCCTGCTCCGACATTGCGGCAGCACGTGGCATCCGTCCTGGAATTCCACTTGCCGAAGCGCGAGGCCTCTGTGAGGGTTCCAGCCGCGAAAATCTTGCCAATTCCACAAGCACATTCATCGCAGAGGCCACCGACCCGGGCGCAGACCAGAAGGCTCTCAAACAGCTCGCCTTGCAGTGCCAGACTTACAGCCCCCTGGTCGGGATCGACGAAGGGGAAACTCCCGAGTCATTGCTGCTGGACATCACGGGTTGCGAGGCTCATTTTGGGGGCGAGCAGGCTCTGGCCCAGCACCTCTGGAGTGAATTTTCGGCATATCCTTATCACGCCCGGGTCGCAATTGCCGACACCGTGGGGGCAGCCTGGGCGATGGCCCATTGGGGAGTCTCTTCCAACAACCCGATCGCCGTCATTCCAGCAGACCAGCATGTCAGTACCTTACGGACGTTGCCGATTGCCGGGTTGCGGCTTTCGCCACGTATTCTGGAAACTCTGAATAAACTTGATGTCAGAAACATTGGACAGCTCGAAAGACTACCCCGCACCACATTACCAGCGCGGTTTGGCAAAGAGTTACTCCGGCGACTCGATCAAGCTTGGGGTACCGCTCAGGAACTGATCTTGCCGGAACACGTTCACGAGGCTGTCCATGCCGTCTGGAATTCCGAAGAACCTCATTCCAATCGCGAGACACTGGAGTTGGTGCAACGCGAATTGCTCGACCAGATTCTTCTCAGGCTGCAGCCGCAGCGAATCGGCATTCGGGAATTTCACTGCCGGTTCACAGGGACAGCCGACACCCTGACGCTCAGCTTGCGCCTGGTTCAACCGAGTGTGGATCGGCGGCATTTGTGGGATTTGCTGCGGTTGGAGTGGGAGCGTCAGGAACGCAGTTTTCACAAATCAAAGCACTCCGCACCGCGGTGCATGACCGAGGGAATGACATCCATCCGGCTGGAGATCTCTGCAACAGCACCGCTGAAAGTTCGGCAACAAACGCTGTTTGATCTCGAGCCGGACCAGAAGCAGGCGCAGGCGTTTCGGCAGTTTGTGGAACGGCTGAGCAGCCGGTTGGGTAGTCAATCCGTCTTGCGGCCACATCCCGTTCCTGATGCTCAACCCGAATATGCCTGTGATTATGCGTCGTGGGAAGAGTCGACGGCTGCCCTGGCGGTCGCGGAGTGTGATGTCTGGGAGACCTCACTGGCTCGATCGCGCCCCTTACGTTTGCTGACATCTCCCGAGCCCTTACG
>JAQGHT010000684.1 GCA_028291565.1 Planctomycetaceae bacterium
GATGACTGCGTCGATTGCCCGGACTAGCGGCGAATTCGCCGGCAGTTCCTCCGCCTCAATCGGGACGCAGATCAACAAAAAGAGGCAGTTGATTGCGAGAATCTGACTCGAATGTCGCATCGCACAATTCCTCCGGAGTACGTTTACAGCAGAAATTCAGCTACGAGAGACACTCCTGCCCATCTGCATTTGATACACGCAGACCGTATGAGGTCCCAATACGCATCTTCGTGAGTTTCGGGGGTAAAATCGGAGCCAATCTTGGACACTTTTCGCTAAATCCCCGCGCGTTTGGATTCAGCAGCATAGGGTTTTCCGTCAATACAGTGACTTCTGCGACGTGTGTGTGATTCGAATGGAATTTGAAATCTGAGATCTCAAATTTCAAATGAATTGACGACGTAGGGACTCGAAACGTTCCGATCAACTTCGGGGATTGGCGAAAAGTATTCCAATCTTGCGGCCAGAAAACGGACCAGCAGAGCGTCTAACGCTGTGATTCAAATTGCGGAATGGCACTCACTTCGCTTCTTTTGTTTGTTCCGCCAGCGTTTTCCGAAACGCTCGTTCTTTCAACTCGACGTAGTCTCGGTACCCTTCGGGATCGATAAACGGGTTAGTTTTCGAGGTTTTCAGACGATCATATTTCGCGATCATTCCGTAATATTCGCCATGGGCTCCGAGGAAAATATCGCAGGGAATTGCTTTGAGAACTTTGAATGTTTCCGTGAAATCGGCGGCAATCTCGGGGTATTCCTGGTTCCCGACAAGTTGGTATCCCGGATTGACGTTGGGACTGCCTATGACAACGACTCTGAGTTGTTTGTCGCCGTCTGCGACAGACCAACTCCACGTCGTGCATCCGCGGGTATGTCCCGGAGTCTTTCGGGCTTCCAGAGAAATCCCGCCAAGCTTGATCAGATCGCCTGGCTCGAGCACCTGGTCGACTTCGCACGGCTTCCAACGGTCGTCGGGATAATGATATTGCCCGACGCCACCCGACGAAATGACTTTGTCGTCTCCACGCATGACGCACACCCTGGCGCCGGTCAATTCTTTCATCAAAGCATGTCCGGCGACATGATCGGCGTGCGCGTGGCTGGCGAGCAGATATTTGATGTCGCGCATTTTGAACCCAAGCGACTCGACAGACGCGCGGATTAGCGGCACGGTCTCTTCAAATCCGGAATTGATCAGCAGATGACCTTCAGAGGTCTCAATCAGGTAACTCGCCAGCCCTTTTGAACCAACATAGTAGACGTTGCCGACGACACGGTGTGCGGGAAACGCTTCGTCGGCAAACGCCTGACGAGTCATACCGCTGCCACACAGGCACACAATAATCGCCAGAGCCTTCCAGAAATTTCTCAACATTTGACCTGTTCCTGAGTCTGCGAATTGGGGATTGCTGGGATCGCCCAGTCACTATGACGTTCTATTTAGCTCGTTCTTACCGGCTCCTCGAATTCTCAGTACGCCTTTTTCTCGGCAGGTTTGCCCGTTGGCACTGGAGGTGGCGGCTCCGGCGGTGTTCCGACGTGAACTATGGCGTCAAACAATTCCCCGTGCCGTTTGCCATCCAGCGTGATATCAAACGTCACCAGCTGCAGCCCCTTTGCTGCGGTTTTGCCGGCTGTGAGACGCAGTGGAAATTTGATGCGCGTGTCTGGACCGAGTTTTCCTTCGAGTATCGCTGGTTCCGCCGTAATTCCGGGCGGAGTGCGGATCGCGATTCGATGTGTCTGCGGTTGATCGCGGAAATTTCGAACTTCGATGGCGATATCGATCGATTCCCCTGGTTGCAACACACTGCGATAAGGCTCGGCTCGAACCCAGTAGGGGTCGAAAATATAGCGATAATCTGACAGGGGGCTCAGTTCCTGGAAGGCGGCCCGCAATGCCAGAGCGCCGCGGCGGTATTGGCCGATCAAAGCGGCCGGTTGTTCCATGACCCAGGAATGACCTCCAATAATCAAATCGGGCTGCAGTGCGTGCAGGACTCCGGCAGCGTAGAGATACCCATCTTCGAGAACGCAACTATTACGGGCCACGACCGCTTCATGGCCGGACTGCGCCGGATCAGTTGTACTGGCGAAGATGTTGTCTCCGGTGAACACGACCCGCCGTCCGTCAATTTCACCATGTAGACACAGAGCAAACTCAGTCTGCCCGGGCATCCAATCGACGGTCAAGTTGTAACCTTCCCAGATAAAGGTCTCTCCATCTTTCAACAGCCGATCAAATTTGACCCGGTCAAAACCCTTCTGATACGTATTGATCGGGGCGGAATAGTCGTAGTGCTCAGGGAACTCGCAAAGTGGAGCGACCCGGTCCATCGTCCAGAGTTTGGCCCCCCAACGCTCGCGCACGTGCGGTGCTTCCTGGCAGTGGTCCCCGTGCATATGCGTGACCAGCACCGCATCGATCTGTTTCAGCCCGAGTCGATCATGCATTCGTTCCAGGGCCTTATCGAGAAACTCGATATTGAACAAGCCGCAGTCGATCACCAGGGCGTGTCCGTTATCCGCCATCAGGAGGGTGAAGTTCGGCCAGTAATCAGGGCCTTTGAACTTATACAGATGCGGCGTGATCTGCCAGACGTGCGGCACGGCTGTTGGTTTTGAAACGCGGTCCTGAGCGGCGCTGGCAAAAGTGAATAACTCATAGCCTCGCACATAATGTTTGGCCAGCTCACGCAGCTTGTCCTGGTAGATTTTCAATTGTGGCCGGGCATCGCGGATAACGGGCCCATGCGAAGGCAACAGCATCCAGGGGTTGTAATCATCCAGTAGAGCAGCGGCACTGAACAAACTGTAAAGACCCTTGGCAAAACCATAGTCCCACTCGGTGTCAAACCAGTTGTGCAGCTTGCTCCCGTCGAGCATCACGTCGCCAGAAAAGGCGATCCAGCCTTCACGCCGTTTGAGCAGATAAGTCATGCCTCCAGGACTGTTGCCACGCGTGTCGACGCACCAGAATTCCAGGCCGTGCCATGTGAAATCGTCCATTTTTTGAAATGTGCGATCCACTTTAATCGGAATCATCGGCGGTCGGACGAAACTGGCGCCATACACACTGAAGGCGTCATTCAACGTCGGCCGCCACTTGCGAAACTCCAGCGGAGTGGTGAATAAGGCCTTTTCGGCCTCGGGCACTGCAACTTGAATTTGACGGTCCGTCAGGCGGTCGGCGCCCTGGCATTGTTCGCGGTGATGGTGCGTGAACAAGATCCACTCGACAGTGGTGACACCGATTTCGCCCAGATGCTCCAACACCGATCCATCACCCAGGTCGATCAGGATGGCTGCCGTGCCGTCTTTGACGACATACACATTGCATGTGTCAGTCCACAGGAAGACATTCTGAAAGACTTGCTGGAAGGGCATTGAACTGCTCCGCAAGGACTACTGAAACACCTTAATTAAACAGGCCTCAGCAGCTCGACCGCTGGCCAGATCGATCACCACGCAGATCCGAATTTCACTGGTGCTGATCATTTGGACGTTGATTTCCGCTTCGGCCAGGGCTCGAAACATCTTTTCGCCCACGCCCGTGTGGCTTCGCAATCCCACACCGGTGATGGAAATCTTGGCGATGTTCGGGTCGGATGAGATTTTTGTATCCGGCCAGCTGGCAACGAGTGGTTGCAAGATGTCCAGACATTTGTTCAAATCCGACCTGGGTACGGTGAACGAAAGGCTGGCATTTCCTTCTCGCCCGGCGTTTTGCACGATGATATCGACCATGACCCCACCCTGTGCGATGGTCGAGAAAATTCGCGCTGACGTGCCGGGGATATCTGGAATGTTGCGCAGTGTGATCCGCGCCTGGTCACTATCGAGCGCCACTTCGCTGACAACAATGTCTTCCATGCTCCGCAGTTTGGCGACGACCGTTCGTTCGAGTTCCTCATAGGAGGCATCGTCAGCCGTGTGGTGGCTGCGGCTCAGGGTTCCCACGGTCGGGACACTTGCAGTGGCAGAATCGAGATGGAACCCTTGATGGGCGGCTTCCACGGCGGCTAGCGCCTGGTCACGATCCACCAAGACCGAGATCTTGATGTCACCCGTTGTGATCAGGCCAATATTGATTCCGGCGGCGGCCAGGGACTGGAACATCTGCGCGGCAACTCCGGTGTGATTTCGCATGCCGCTGCCGACCACAGACAATTTGGAAACGTTCGTCCCGTGCAGAATCGTGCCCGCATTCAACTCTTTCGCAGCCTCCTGAGCGGCGGTCAGTGTTTCCGCCAGATCATCCTGAGGGACAGTGAATGTGACTTCGGCCAGGCCTTCTTCGCCGACATCTTGGATAATCATGTCGATGGGAATCTTGCGATGAGCCATCTTGGAGAAGATCAATCGCATCACGCCAGGCCGGTCAGGTATGCCACACAAGCTGACTCGGGACTCGTTCTTCACCAGCGCCACACCTGTGACCACGGCAGAAGGATCGTCGGATTCCGGAGCAATCAGAGTCCCCGCTCCGTCTGAAAAGGACGGCTTGACCCACAATGGAACGCGATATTTTTTGGCGAATTCAATGGAACGAGAGTGCATCACACCCGCCCCGAGGCTGGCCATTTCGAGCATTTCGTCATAAGAAATGCGACCAATCTTGCGTGCCGATTTGACGATGCGAGGATCGGTGGAAAAGACCCCTTCGACATCTGTAAAGATCTCACAAAAGTCAGCTTGCAATACTGCTGCGAGCGCGACGGCAGTTGTGTCGCTGCCGCCGCGACCCAGTGTTGTGATGTTAAATTCGTCGTCGACCCCTTGAAAGCCG
>JAQGHT010000688.1 GCA_028291565.1 Planctomycetaceae bacterium
TGACTGCAGCAATACGCACCGAGCACTTCGTATTCGCAACGGGCGGCTCCGCATGAGCCGTTTCCGCGCGACTGGCCAACACCGCTGCACCAGCAACCGCACCTACGGCCCCGAGTACCTGCCGGCGACTGATGGCACCGCTCGTGGCGGACTTGAGAGGGTCAAGATTCGTGTTCATCAGATTTGATCCTTCTATCATTCTCTGCTTTGCCAGCACTGTCGATACTTAGTAACGAGTTTTCGTCAAACCATTGGATTCACGGAGAGCATCTTCTGCAAGCAATTCGAATCCACAACGCCGTTAGGGCCAATCTGTCAACCTCAAAACATTGCTCCGGCGGTCCTCTTTCTGGCCTAGTCCGATTCCTCTCCGGTAAACTCCAAATCGATCTTCATTTCGGGCGGAAATCGCCCGCAAGAAAGGCGGTACAAAAAGTGCACCTGAAGGAAATCCTGCCAAAGTGAAATGGCGTTTCCACTTTCGTCTGCATCTCGGGTCCGACTGTTGAACCCCAATGTTTGCTCACCGAGAAATCTTTCGAGTGCAGCAATTGGGAGCCGCCATTTTCCCAATTGGTCGATCGGAAATCAGGATGTCTGTTCGACGTCCTCATGCTTACAATGCTGCATCGTACCGCAGGAGTCCTCAAAATGGCCAATGATCGCAGACAATTTCTCGCGGCAACCACTCTGTTCGGAGTTGGCGCAATGACTTCAGCTTCGAGCCAACTTCATGGCGCAGAAAAGGATGCTGAGGACAAGAAACAGGGCGAGGACGAAATCTCTTGTTCTGAAGACCTGATGCGTGAACATGGCGTTCTCAACCGCATCCTGCTGATTTATGAAGAAGGGTTGCAACGACTACGTGGCAAGAGTGACATCACACCAGACGTTTTCAGTGCCCCTGCGACACTCGTGCGAAAGTTCGTGGAAGACTATCATGAAAAGCTCGAGGAGAAGTTCATCTTCCCTGAATTTGAAAAGCAGAAGAAGTTAGTCGATCTCGTCTCGATCTTGCGGAAACAGCACGAAGCCGGAAGGAAGGCCACGGAAGTGATTCTGCGAAATTCTGCTCCGGATCAATTCCGCAAAGAAGAGGCCCGGCAGGAAATCGTTCGGTCATGTGAAGCTTTCATTCGGATGTATCGCCCCCATGAGGCTCGCGAGGATACCGTTTTGTTTCCTGGCTTGCACAAGCTGGTCTCCGCGAAGCGGATTGCCGAATTGGGCGAACAATTTGAAGAGCAGGAACATCAATTATTTGGGGAAGAAGGCTTTGAAAAGACCGTCGATCAAGTGGCCGCCATCGAAAAGCAATTGGGAATCTACGACCTCGCACTATTCACGGTGAAGTGATGCTCCCTGATATCGCGTTCCTGCTGTTGATGGGGGTAGTCGGAGTCATCGCCGGAGCGATCGCATCGGTCAGTGGATTTGGGATCGGCAGTTTGCTGACTCCGGTCCTGTCATTGCGAGTCGCCACCAAGCTGGCCGTCGCCGCGGTCTCCGTCCCGCATCTCGCGGCGACGGCCTTTCGTTTCTGGTTGATGCGGAAGCATGTTGATCGGCGATTGCTCTTGAGTTTTGGATTGATGAGTGCCGCAGGCGGTTTGTCAGGTGCGTTGCTTCAGCTCTATGCCGACAGTCCCATCCTGACGACCGTTTTTGGTTGCCTGCTGGCCTTCACCGGAGTGATGGGGCTGACGGGACTTTCCGAAAAACTGCGATTTCGAGGCTGGGTTGCTTGGGCCGCAGGTTTTCTGTCGGGAATGCTGGGAGGTCTGGTCGGCAATCAGGGTGGCATCCGCTCCGCGGCGATGCTGGGCTTCGACGTTCCACGACACTCCTTCGTGGCCACCGCCACCGCGGTGGGATTGATCGTAGACGGGGCTCGAATGCCAGTGTATCTGGCCACTCAAGGTTCCGAAGTGTTGAGCCTGTGGCCAGTCCTGCTGGCGAGCACAGTGGGAGCAATCATCGGAACGCTCGTCGGCGAGCGAATTCTCAAGCAGATTCCCGAACCCATTTATCGCCGGTTGATTTCCGGTCTGGTCCTGGCACTCGGCGTGTACATGCTACTGAAAACCAGTCATGGCTGACGCGTCCGAAAATGCCCAAACCGGTCAGAAGTTTCAGGTTTCTACCTATCGATCGACGCACCAATCAAAATATCTCCATCAAGAAAAACTCTTGCGATGAGGATTGAGGTAGCAAACTGTATCCAATTGGATACAAATCCGTAGATATTTGAGGGTGACAGCCCTTACAGGCCAGCCGAGATAACATCCCCCCGAAAGACGACAGAAATTCCGCCGAAACGGATTCTCTGACTGAAGCGATCTTCTAAAGATCTGTTATCATACGACCAGACTCCTTTGCACTGGCTACAGGACCGTTGCGACCGCGGTCCCTTTTGACTTCATGGTGTGTTCCTGATGAACTCAATGATCCATCCGAGACCGTATTTGCCGGGCCGCTATTCAGTCGCGCTGCTATTCTCATTGTTCGTGGGAATTTCCCAAACGAGCTATGCGGCTGATCCTGCTGCTGAGGGACTCGAGTTCTTCGAAAAGAAGATCCGGCCAATATTGGTGCAACACTGTTCCGAATGTCACAGCACCGTTGGCAAGAAACGGGGTGGCCTGCTCTTGGATTCGCGGGAAGGCTGGCTGGTTGGCGGAGACTCTGGTCCCGCCATCGTTCCCGGCGACCCGGAAAAGAGTCTGCTGATTCTTGCGGTCCGGCAAACCGACAAAGACCTGCGCATGCCACCCAAGCAGAAATTGACCGACATGCAGATCGCCGATCTGGAAACGTGGGTGAAGAACGGCGCGGTTGACCCGCGTCAGGCGATCGTAGGCAAACCCGAGGAACTGAACGCTCGAACTAAGCCAAAGTATGGCATGACGCTCGAGGCAGGTCGCCAGTTCTGGTCGTTTCAGCCGGTCCAGAATCCCGTAGTTCCGGTCGTCAAAAATGCCATCTGGGCTCGTAATGACATCGACAACTTTATTCTGTCACGTATGGAACAGGCGGGCGTCACTCCGGCCCCCACTGCCGATCCGCGCACCTTGTTGCGGCGAGTCACATTTGATCTGACCGGCCTGCCGCCGACCCCGGCCGAAATGGACGCCTTTCTGGCGGACGCAGCACCCAATGCCTTCGAACGAGTCATCGATCGTTTGCTGGATTCGCCCCGTTACGGAGAACGCTGGGGGCGTCATTGGCTGGATGTGGTCCGTTACGCCGACACGTCGGGAAACGCGTCAGACTATCCGGTCCCGCAGGCTCATCGATATCGGGATTGGGTGATTCGCGCGTTCAACCGAGATCTGGCTTACGATCAATTCCTGCGCGAACAGATTGCGGGCGATTTGATTCCCGGCGGAACAGATGCCGAACGATTCGAAAGGATTACCGCGACTGGCTATCTGGCCATTGCGCGGCGTTTCGGCGGCGACCGGAAGGGTGAGCACCACCTGACGCTGGAAGACACGATCGACAATCTGGGACGGGCGACGTTGGGACTGAGTATCTCGTGTGCCCGCTGTCACGATCATAAATTCGATCCACTCACCATGAGCGACTATTACGGGCTCTATGGAATCTTCGAAAGTACTCGTTATCCCTACCCCGGCGCGGAAGCCGATAAGAAGCAGGCGGATTTCGTCCCGCTGGCGACCCCCGCGGAGATCGAGGCCCTGCTCGCACCACATCGTGAGAAACTCGCAGTCATC
>JAQGHT010000689.1 GCA_028291565.1 Planctomycetaceae bacterium
TGCCTGTTATGACTTGCGAAAGCAGTAGCACTATTGTTGACTAGCGTTCCCAACCGCGGATTTTGCCAACTTTTGTTCCCAGGCCCATTCGTGCTCGATGATCGTTCTCAGGTCAGGAAACTGCGGGTTCCACCCCAATTCTGTGCGAGCTTTGCGGCTGTCACCAATCAGAATCGCGGGGTCACCTGGACGACGTGGTCCGTCGATCACTCGAATCGATTTTCCCGTCACATCTTGTGCGGTTTCAATTACTTGCTGGACCGAAAATCCGTGTCCGTTTCCCAAGTTGTAGGCCTGGCTCGGGCCTCCTCCCAACAATTGTTTCAATGCCAGCAGATGTGCCTGACAGAGATCAGACACATGGATGTAATCGCGAATACACGTGCCGTCCAACGTGGGATAATCACGACCAAATACGGAAATGTCGGGCCTGCGGCCACTGGCCGCCTGAATCACCAGCGGGATCAAGCGCGTTTGAGGCACACTGCGAATACCGACACGCCCTTGCGGGTCAGCACCCGACGCGTTGAAGTACCGCAAACAAATCGCACGCAGACCGTGAGCTCGGTCGAAGTCTGCCAGAATCTGCTCGACCATCCATTTCGACCGGCCATAAGCGTTAATTGGATTCTGTGGATGTACTTCATCGATCGGCACATATTTTGGTTCGCCAAACGTTGAACACGTGGACGAGAAAATCAAAGTCCGCACTTCGTACCGCTGCATCGCGACGAGAAGATTTAGCGTATTGGCTACGTTGTTCTGATAGTACATCTCGGGATGCGAGACAGATTCGCCGACATAGGCGAACGCCGCGAAGTGCATCACGGCGGCAATCTTGTATGTCGTAAAAACTCGATCCAATTGGGAACTCGAACCGAGATCACACTGGACGAAATCGCCAGTCAAAACAGCGTCACGAAAGCCACGACTGAGATTATCGAGACTTACGACCTGGAACCCGGCATCCGACAGGGCCAGCAGCATGTGCGACCCGATATAGCCGGCGCCGCCGGTGACCAGAATGACGGGCGGATCGGTGTGGTCAAACATGAATGATCCTCAATTGACTGCCGTCTGGAATGCAATGAGCCCGGCTTCAGTTTGAAACCGGGCTCGAGAGATGATCTCACTGCTCGCAGTAAATCTGGTCGTCGACCAATTTTATCAGGTCGGCGCAATCCGCTAGAGCACCTTCTCGATTTCGACGATGAAGTGCAACGTGGAGTTTGGCGGAATATCGCCACCAGCACCGCGGGCGCCATAACCGAGTTCCGGGGGGATTTCCAGTTCGATCATCCCACCAGCGGGGCAGTACTGCAGCCCTTCACCCCAGCCTTTGACAACTTCGTCCAGACCGAACTGTGTCGTTTCGCCACGAGTGTATGAACTGTCAAAGACTTTGCCGTTGTCCAACCAGCCTTTGTAGTGCACGACGACTCGGGAGGTGGGGCCGGGCTTCTTGCCATCGGCCTTGCGCAGCAATTTGTATTTCAGTCCAGACGGCAATTCCGTGAATTCTTTCGGGGCATCTTTATCCGCAACCCCGGGGCGCGGCGTCAGAATCTTGTGGAGCTCGACGATAAAATGCAGTGTCGCATTGGGAGGAATCGCTTTCCCGGCGCCACGCTTACCGTAGCCAAGTTGGGGTGGGATTTCGAGCTCAATCATGCCCCCTTCAGGGCAATACTGCAAACCTTCGCCCCAGCCCCTAACCACTTCATTCAAAGAGAATGCGAACGGTTCAAATTTCTTGTAGGAACTATCGAATTCGCTCTTGTCGTCCAGCCAGCCTTTATAGTTGACGAGGACTTTGTCGGTGCCCGCTGGCGTTTCGCCATCGGTTTTGCGAAGGAGACGATATTTCAACCCCGACGGCAACTCAGTGAATTTCTTGGGGGCATCCGCGTCCTCCGGACCCGGAGCGTCGAGAGCGAATTCGTCTTTCATATTCTTTTTCTTGCCTGAAGCCTGCTGGCTGGTCGGAGATGTTTTCTGCTTGTCGGGTCCGTCCACGCAGCCACTCAGCAGAACAATCAATCCCATGCCACTACACAACAATCGAATCATATCCTTGGACCTTCAAAGTGGGATTTTGTGGGAGGAAGTTCGTAACCGACATTTTTCTTCTCGAGGTCGCGGTCGACACTTTTGAAGTACTTCACTGTCCGCGGCCACGAATGAGTCTTTTTCAATACTGATCCCCGCGATCAAACGTCTCATATTCAACCGCGCGCGGTAAAAAACCGTCTGGAATGTGCCGTTTTCATCCGCGTGAGGCATGACCGCCGATAATCGCCGCAAAATTCCCAATATCGTGAAAAGAATATACACCAAAGTACGAAAAAAATCTTCCTATCGCTGAATGGTCTGGCAATTGAATCCGAAACCGGACGCTAGCGCGTTCCGGCTGATTGTACCAGTCATCTTTGCCAGAGCCTTGCTGGACCATTAGGTTGAAGTCCCGCCTTTATGCGGAACTACGTCGCGCCTTCGCAGTTAACCGCGCAGTCCCAGATCGAGATTTCCAAAGCTGACTCGCTGCCAGACTCTCAGGATCCCACCTGGCGAATTAACGGCCGGACGGAAAACACTTCAATTGAGGCACGTCCCTTTTCTCTCTGAAACAGGCGGCGATAACGCATCGAATTCTCCGCACCCGACAATTGATCGCCAGAAATCGTTCGTGGTTCGTCGTTCGCCAGGACCACAAAATCCAGCGGCAATTGACTTAACCAGGCTGTTACGGCTTGTGGGTCACCTTTAGGAATGATGAAGTAATCAGCGTCAGCATAATGTCCAATCCGCTTCAGGCTTTCCGGCCCTGCGATCTTTGTTCGGTACGGGCAGCTATTTTGTATTTTCGCTCCGATTTCGCGTTGGACAAGCTTGCTGCGGTCATCCAGCCCTAACCACAACTTGCCGCAGGCCCAGAGCATTAATCCCAAGACCAACGCCGCGGCGCTGGGACGAAAACCGGACCACGCCGGCCGCTGCTGAAACCATTCTCCAATCTGGCGATGGAGCAGACTCGCGCCGACACCCGACCACGGAAAAACGAAAGGCATCAGACAAAACAGATAACGTGGCTCAAGGATGAATTCGCGCGACAGATGGAAAAACAGGAGTCCAATCAAAACTCCAGAATAAATTGCCATCGGCCAGTCCCGGGCGGGCTGCCAGACACTCTTTCGACCATAGTACAGCCCCCAGAAACAACAGAGGACGCACGGAAACAGCAATCCCTCAATGCATTCATGGCAAAAGCGACCGAAGAAGATAAATCGCTGCTGGTCCTCGGCCAGTACCAGGAACCGCTGCATTCGCAACTGAGCCATATCGGGCTCGCCCAGCGAGTTCCAGACAGGCAGGGATTTGGCCAGGTCTCGCAGGTTTTCGACATGCGGTGGCTCGTTCGCTTGGCGCTGCTTTTCCAGCTCCACCAATTGCGTCATACGAAGCGGCGGCTGCTTGCGCGACGTACCAACATCCTTCCCAGTGACCATCTGAATGGCGAAATGCATCCATCGCCCCCCACCTTGCCAGCCCTGGCCCGGTGGAATCAACATGACATTCAGCAGAAGGAGGATTGCTGGAAACATTGCAACCGAGGCTGCCCACTGACAGCTTGATCGTGCCCAGGCAACCCACTGGGGATACGTACTCGGAGTATTCGGGAATGATCGATCACCAGATACTGCGTTACCAACCGTACCTTGGTCTGGCTCCTTGAAATAGGTCCAAGTCCACATTGCCCCGAGAAGGAAGACAATTGCTCCTTCCATACGCGTCAATGCCGCGCCTGTCGTCAATAATCCTGCCATCAGATAACGCGACCAGCCGCGCTGTCTGGCCGCCAGCCAATAGCAATAAATGGCCCAGCACATCAAGTTCCAGTACAGGCCTTCACGCAGAACTTGACCGCTAATTCGCGCCAAAATGGGATGAAAGGCATAGGTCAGGGCGGCTAACTGAGCAATCCGTCGATCGAATGCCGAACGGCACCACAGATAGATCGGCACGAGAGCCATCGTCCCGGAAATGGCATTGATCAGCTGGCCGCCGAGTTCGAAGTCGACGCCTTGTCTGCCCAACCAGGCCATCAAAGCCGGATATGGATTGAACAGGAACCAGTCTCCGACAAGCTCCAGCCACAATCCATGATCAATCGTGCGGGCGATTCCCACATAAATCAGACCGTCTTTTGTAATCAGTGGATTTTGCCAGACGACATACAATCGCAAGGCCAGTGCCGCCATCAGAATGACGAGAAGTTCCGTCGGCCAGCTCCAGTTCAACCTGAGCGCATGACGGAACATGCCCGGTGTTGCCCGTTTTGATGCAACCGGTTGAGGTTCAATCTCAGTGTGAATTGTCGATCCTGCCATCCGTGGCATGGTTCCTGTCTCACCGTTTCAAACTTCGCGCGGATGCAAATGAGCATTCCGAGCGGTTATCACGTGATGCCGAAGTGACAGCGATTCCCAGGGGAAGAAGCACCATCAACATCGAAAAATCTCGAATAAACCTCCTGCAACCGCCTGGCTGTGGATTGACGAGAGAATAACTTGGAATTGAATTCAAGAGAAGATCATTCTGAACTGGACTCCGTTTCTCAACAAATGCAGGAAATTCAGGGTGATTGTGACGCTGTCACCGAAATTGGGATGAGCCGACTCTCGTCGTGCAGCCTTGCTCCAGATCCCTCCTCGAAGACTGCTCGACTGGTATAATCCGGCGTTATGCAAAACTGTCCCATGTTCCATTCAATCTGTGATTCCAAGGAGTCTTAATAAGATGTCGCTCAAAGGTCGAACCGCTGTTGTTCTGGTCGATCAGATGTACCAGGAAATGGAAGTCTGGTATCCGCTGTACCGGTTACGAGAAGAAGGGATGAACGTCGTCACGGTTGGGGTTGAACGGGGCAAGTCCTATCCTTCGAAGCTCGGCTATCCCTGTGTGGCAGACAAGACGATTCTCGACGTACCGGCGCAGCAGGTCGATTGCCTGATCATTCCGGGTGGCTATGCTCCCGATCATTTACGGCGGCATGACTCGATTAATCAATATGTCGCTGACATTATGCGCCGGGATGTCGTAGTCGGTGCAATTTGCCACGCCGGCTGGATGCTCTGTTCGGCGGATGCGCTGCGCGGGCGAAAGGTGACCAGTTTTATTGCCATCAAGGCGGACATGGTGCATGCCGGCGCCGAATGGGTCGATGCCGAGGTCGTTCGAGACCGGAATTTGATCACGAGTCGCAAGCCGGACGATCTGCCCGCTTTCATGGTATCCATCGTGCAGGCGCTACGAGAACAATTCGGAGCGTAGAGCGCATTCACCGCCTCGTGAGACTGGTACGCCATGAAGGATTTTCGCACGTCGATTTCCAAGTAGCCAAGGTTGCCAAATCTTGGGCATCGAACCAGGGACGAAGCAAACCCCCGCAATTTCTGGCGGGATTGGATTGGCTATGGAAATCGCTCGGGGCACTAGTCCAGCCGGATGTTTCAGCGTCTTCCGCGGGTCGCAAGGATCGGACTGGTTGGACCGATCGGAATGATCCGTCCGATCACCATGATCCGAATCGGGCGTTTGTAAAAGACGAAGTTAGCATCGGGAACGAATTCCAGAACATTTTCCGGGAACATCCTTGAGTTCCTTGATAAACGGATCTTGATCCATTTTACTGACGGGGCAAATCCAAAAACCGTCCCTGAAATTTGCCTCCGAGGTGCCCGCATGCATGGATTCGACGACGTTGCCCCCAGTTCTGCTGACGCATCCGTTTCTAGCGGCCCGTGGTATACCGAACTGACTCGGTACCACTGGTTTGTGTTATTTGTCGCGGCGTTGGGCTGGCTATTCGACACCATGGACCAGCAACTGTTTGTGCTGGCGCGGACTCCGGCAATGAGAGAATTGCTGGGAAAAGCCAGCATCGCCGTCACCACGGAAAACGTCACCTGGTACGGCGGTCTGTCGACGTCTGTGTTCATGATAGGGTGGGCGACCGGCGGTTTAGGTTTCGGAATCCTGGGGGATCGCTGGGGCCGGGCCAAAGTGATGCTCTGGACGATTCTCATCTACTCCATCTGCACGGGCCTGAGTGCCTTTTCGTACAACGTCTGGGACTTTGCGGCTTACCGGTTTTTGACCGGCCTGGGGGTCGGAGGAGAATTCGCGGTGGGTGTCGCACTGGTGGCTGAAGTCATGCCGTCCCGGGCTCGACCGTTCGCACTTGGGTTGTTGCAAGCCCTGTCAGGGTTAGGAAATATCGCCGCCGCGCTCATCAGCATCACACTGGGAATGCTGAATCAGGACGAAGCCAATACCGTCAGCAATTGGCGATTGACGTTTCTCATTGGAACGCTTCCGGCACTGCTCGCCATACTGATCCGCAGCCAACTGAAGGAACCGGAGAAATGGCAAAGTCTGAGTGCTGAAGAACAAAAAAAGAAACTCGGTTCGTATGCCGTCATGCTGGGACATCCCGTCTGGAGAAAACACGCGCTATTGGGGATGCTGTTGGGATTTTCCGGAGTCGT
>JAQGHT010000690.1 GCA_028291565.1 Planctomycetaceae bacterium
ATATCAGAACGAATCCGCGAGATTAAAGGTTCCGTTCGAACGTCATTCAGCAGCGATAGGAAATAGGCGGCCTGCGAGCGAACTTCTTCGCTTTCGTCTCCCAGCCGGACCTCCAGCAGTGCGAAAAGTTGTTCCTGCTCTGCAGTCCGTTTTCCGACTTTCCAATGATCAGCCACGGTATACAGGCCAATCCGGGAGTTGACCTTTCTTAAGTCGGTGCGATTCGGGATATCCGCGAATTGAATGAGATACGCTTCCTCGGCCCGCCAGGGTGCCAGCGGCAAGTCCGGTGCCAGAACCGCATTGGCTTTGGGAAGAGTGAGTCGAGCACCAGCCGCGAGGACCCCCGCCAGCCGCACTTTCGGGTTTCCGTTCTGACACAGATTTCCAATCGTATCAAACGTGCCCCGCTCAGCAATTAGCAGCGTCGCAGCCTGTCGGAGATACGTGTCGTCACTGACCGCCGGGCCGGCGATAATTTCATCCAGTATGACCGGTGCGATGGGCTTATTGGTCGAATCAAAACATAAGGTAACTGCAGCTTGTTGAACTTGTGGATTTTCATCCTTCAGCCACTTGGCAATCCAGGCTTGCTTATCGGGAGTGAACTGCGGAGCGACTTCACCAAAGGCTCGCACCGCTTGCAACCGGACTTCCGGGGGTGGAAGACGCTCCATAATGGCCTCGAGAGCTTTCGCGGCTCGAGCTCCGGGACCGCTGGCGGCAATCCAAGCCAGGTGCCGTGACGCGGGATCGGCGGCAGTGGCATGCTCGGCGAGTTCGGTGACCTTCGCCGGGAGTATCGTCGCACGTCGTTGCAATTCCACATGGGTCAGATAGCGCCGAGACCAGTTGGGGTTCGAAAGATCCTGCAGCAATCGATCCATCGTCGCAGTGGTCACGTCGTGACCATCGAACGGCAGCGTTTCTGGATCGTCTTTTCGTGTGATCAGCACCAGATCACTCTTATAGATTGGGGAGCCTTCGTTCTGGGCCATATAGCAGATCGTGGCGAAAATCCTGCCTCCCCGTCCGACGGTTACTCCGACTGGTCGCGCTTGATCCCGCCCGACAAGCAATTCGTGTTCTTCACACTTAAACGTCGCGCCCTGCGGTCGAAGTGGATAGTAAGTCACCTTTCGAGTACACCATCGGGCGACCAGTAGTGCATGGCGATATTTCTCGGGTAAAAATTCGTCATCGTAGTACCACTGCCCAACCGGCACGGCCCGGCCCAATGTGGTAATCATCGTATCAAGCAGATCCTTGCGATCCGGAGTCTTCGATAACATCCAGCCGCGGGGCCAGCTGAAGTATGAATGGGCCGTGACGTGATTCAGCCTGCCTGGAACATATTCCGCCGGCATCGATTCGTGATCGTTGTCGTTGGTGAATAAGTTCCAGTTCTTGTCGAACGTCAGGCCGCAGCTGTTTCTCAAACCGCGCGCCACGACCTGCAACCGGCTGCCGTTCGGACGGCAACGGAAGACGGCACCGACGCCGTTATAAGGGGTCTGCACCATTCCAGAACTCAACAGATGATTCTGTGAATCCTCCGGCTGACTGAACATCGTCCAATGGCCCCAATGGTCGGGACGATTGAAGTCGCCGTAATACCACAGGGGGTCACCCGACGCGATATACAGATCGCCATCCGGCCCCCAGGTCATCCCGTGGAAGCATTGATGGACGTGGCCGAGTGGCACACCCCAGACCAGACGTTTGATCGTCAGGCCGGTCCGTTTCACCCGAGCTTCGGGCAAGACATATAACGCGCTCACCGTCAGCAGATAGATGTCGTTGCCACGGATCTCGATGTCGTAGATCCAGCTGTGATCGGGCAATCGGAGCATCGAAGCTCGTGGGCTGTACTTGCCGTTCGCCAAGGGCTCGTAGACAAACAGCTGTTCGCGCCCGCCAACGAAGATTCGACCTTCCGAATCGAGTTTCACAGCCAGGAATGACTCGGTCGGCGCCGAGTCCAACGTCACGACTTTCAACTCGGGATCAGCGGTTTGGTAGGGAGCTTCCTCTGCCAGAGCCGTTTGAACAAAAGAGCAAAACAGCAGGCAAGCAGCAATCGACAAAACCGGTTTTAAGTTGGTTATGACAACGCGACCTGGACTTGTCGGCACGGCGAATCTCCCGGAGCACTGAGTTGAAACATCAAATCGCTCGCAACGTGCGCGTTGCCGTGCATTCGATTGAGCGATGGGAAACAAGCCCGCACTCGGCACGACAACGCATTGAATAGTTCAATCACCCTGCGAAAAACTCATGCGAGATTGTGGCAAGCCGGACGACAAAAATGCAAGCCTGCCATCGTGAGCGCCGTGCGGCTCTAAGTCCGACGAGGCTGGCAAAAGTGACTGGGGCAATCAGCCGAAACACGCTCGCGTCCGGTTCTGGATTCGCCATAGCTCGGATCGCCTGGACCGAAAAACCAGTCAAAGAACTCAGGGATCCTAATAAGTCCCATTCGTCCCATAAGTCCCATTCTCATCGAGCATGACGCAGAAGTTTCCTGGCGATCCTCTAATTCCGCGACGTTTCCAAACTTGGATCGAGCGACATGGCTTGCCGGTAGTCCTCGGCGGCTTTCTTCTCGTCGCCAGCTGCCTTGAATTGCTTCGAACGCAGCAGATAAGCTTCGGCGACTTTGGCATCGAAGCATTGAGCTTCGGCATACGCGGCAATGGCGTCATCCAGTTTATTCAACTTGATCAGGATATCGCCACGCAAAGAGAGCGCTTCGGACTGCGGCTTGAGTGCAATTGCCTTGTCGCATTCGACCAGCGCCAGCTTCCAGTTGCTGACCTTGATCAACACGTTCGTCCGACCAATCAGAGCGGGAACGTGTTTCGGATCAAGTTGCAATGCCCTGTTGTAGTCGGCGTTTGCAGCTTCGATTTCGCCCCCTTCATACAGATGATTGCCCCGCAGAACCCAGACCGCGGGATCTTGTTGCGTCCGGGTCACAATCGTATTGATCCGCGCCAGATCCTG
>JAQGHT010000692.1 GCA_028291565.1 Planctomycetaceae bacterium
AAAGGTTGGCCTGAAACGTCTCCAGGAGTCGCGGCAGCAAGTTGCTCAATTCTTCATTCGCGTGATGCTCCGGGCTGCCTCCCCACGTATCGATGGCAATGACGTGGGCCGCCGGAAACGCCTTGAGCCATCCGGCTGCGCTGCGTCCCAAGAAGCTTCCCAGTTCAACAATTGTTTTTGCATGCTGGCTGACGAGCATCCTGAAAATACGAAGGTGCCCCCATTCTTCGTTATCAGAAAACCAGGCGGGTCCCCAGTTAATCTCCACCTGCGGCCGACAGGATGGCCACGGGAAAGCTCGTTGAAGGCGTGCGAAATCCCTATCATTCATAGTTGCTCTCCTCGATATCGGCAGCAAGCGAAACCACAGTAGTTTGGTTCGATCTGTGTGGAAAATCTAAAACGAAAAGCGAATTTCCAATACTCGACGAGCGCCGGATAGGTGGAGAACTCGAGCGTCTTCCAGAATTCCAGCCAGACAGCTGGGAGCATTCCCGATTGTGCTAGCTGAAGAAAGTCCTTCGCAAACATGAGTCCCGTACTTTCCCTTAATTCATTGTGATATTGCCACTCTGGACAACCCGCCGGCACACCATGCGACTCAAGGCAATTCCACGAACATAGCACCGTGCTCGCTGCGATCTCACGATCCGACTTATAGTGATTGTAGAACCGTGGCAGGTAACGTCCGCGCTCATTGGCCTGAAAAAAACCACAATGTCCACCATTGGCTTTAACATAGGTTTCTGGTGTTATCTTGATCAGAATTCGCTTTGTCCAGCAAGGGCTGCTGACAAACTCTTCGTGAGTCGCTGGCCAGGTCTTAAGCAATGCTTCCAGATCCGTGGTCTCACATTCAACGGGGTGTCCTGAAAGGTGCATTATTCCGGGCAGATACGCGCAATTGATTCCCTCCAGGTCAAATTGAAGCAAGTCATTCGCCAGGTGATCAAGTAGTAATTGCGAAGGCCGTTCATCACTATCCAGGAACAGGAACCAATCTTGATCCGGAACGTCGCGTACGGCTTGAGAATATGCCAGCGGCCAATTGTCTTTCCACCCGTGCAACCTCCGATGTCGAACATTGCGGAATTGTCCCAGAGACTCTGTTTCGTCAGTGCTACCAGTATCGATGATGTGTATCGCCGCGAAAAACGGCTGACTGAGACGCACGGTATCTAGAAGATACTTGTACCGATTGTCAGCTCCGGCCATGATGCAGAGATGGACCGACGATTGTGCCATGGAATCACTACTCCGGCGTATACAAAACAATCTGACTGGGATTGAGAAATAGGCGACCAAAATTGAGCCGACGCATATGATTGTGCAGCTCCGCGTGTTCCATATCGGGCGAACCGTAGCGCGCGGTCTGGACCGCCAGCATACGGTACACTCCCATTCCGCCGAAGCAAGACAAAACTGGCAACAATGGTTCTCCACGGTCGAAAATCATCGAGTTGACTTCGATGTTGGAATGTGGATGTGGATGGCCGATAGCTCGAAACGCCCAGGCATCAAATTGCAGCCACTCGGAACTTTGGTCAACATTTCGCTGATGAAGTCCATACGATCCCACGAAATCCCAATCGTCTTGTCCAAACGTATTCGCCAGTCCGTCAAAGCTCCAGCCGCCAGCGAGGTCTGTGTCGATGGCCACCATATAGTCGAATTCCCCGAACTGCTCGACGGCGTAATTCAGATAGCGATTGCGGTATTCGGCCATCCACTCCGCTCGTTCGATTGATCGAATTTGTTGATAGCGGATTGTTCCCAATCGCTCAGAAAGGACATGCACGCGTACGTCTTGTAATTGCCAGTCCGTCAGGAATTCCAACGTGGCATCGGTCGAATCGTTTTCGAACAAGACGATGCGGTAGTCGCGAAACATTGATCCGAGCCGTTCGGCGCGAGCCGCGAACTTCGGCAGAAAATGGCGAACGTTGCGACACAAGCCACAAATCACAACAGTTTGTCGCGACATCCGGTCCCGACCTGTTATGACCCGCTGATCATATTCGTCGCGAAATTCCGCTCGGCAAGGGAAAAGCTGCTCGGGGAAATCGGTCATGCTCGTCTCGCGGGAGAACGGAGTTTCCAAATCGCCGGCAAACCAATTTGCTCGACGAAACCCCGCGATTCTCGCATCCTGCCAGATGCTACTGGTGTTGCCGACATGTTGCACGAGACTGGGGTTGGGAAACCAGACAGGCCAGTCATGGGCCAACGCCCATTTGCCGAGCAAGACATCGACCTGGACGCGACCTTCGTAATGTCCTGTCCAGCGATGTGAAATGACCTCCGGTGAACTCACGAATTCGCGCGCCGCGGCTGGAGAAAACAAGAATGCTTGAGCTCCCCAAACCCACGGTTCCGAACGAGTATGCCAGCCTGGTTCTGTTCTGTTGTAGGGTTGCGGACAGTACAACGACACAATGCCTGGGCAGTCACCAGGCCACAATGCCGCTTCCAGATACTCGCGCAGGTTGCCTCGATCATACAGAAACGCATCATCCTGCAGCAAAAGATAAGCATCGACGTGTGGGTCACGTTGAATCATTTCCATGAGTGCTAGATAAGTGTTGGGCCAGGCACCAATGGATTCTTCACGCCAAGTTACCGGCAGCTGTGAATAGCGGTCAGGAATGCGGATCAGGCCATCAATAAATAATCTCGGTCGATCCCATCCTGCGCGTCTCAAGCTATCCAGACACCATTCCAAAGTGGCTTCGCGGCGTGGTGCGCTGACGATCCCGACGGACCAGTCATTCACTCTTGCCACCGATCGAACGACGTTTGGCGGAACCAATTCCGGAATACTCATTGTACGTGAAATCGCGGGTTCGTACGACCAGTCGAGACATCTCGTACAACGTTCCAGGGTTGTCGATCCATGTGCCGGATGCCGGCATCGGAATGCCGTATCATTCGGGGAAATCGTGGAATCAGATGGCTGTGCCGGCCCAAGATGACGACATTTCCGGTCCACCCGCAACGGCCTTATCACATTTTCCTGAGAGACCAAGACATCCAAACATTCCACAGCCTTTTGCCGCAAGTGTCTGGAACGCTGTGCCACGGACTCCGGAACGGCCTGCACCACGGTGGATTCATCCAATAGATTAATTAAGAGTGAGGCGATGACTGGATTCCACGATTCGAGTGAAGGTGGGAATGATTGGCAGCAGGCATCACACGCATCCCGTCGCACCGTACATTTCTGTCCGTCCTCGAAGCCGCTGATTTGATGCAGAAGGTGACAATGCGCGTTTTCTCCCAGGGCACTTTCGGTGCGTCGATAGATGCACGTTTCAATGGTAGGATTCGCGAATTTTTGTACTGGCATGGCTGACCGAGATTCAATTCCGTTGGTATTCAGGGGCACGAGCGATGCCAAAAGCAATCTGCGAGGGCTGAAAGAATCGGAGCCCTGGCATCACTCCAGGAGTGCTCGCGATGAATAAACTCATGGGCCGCCTGGCTGGCTTGGGTAATGTCGCGGCCAAACCAGGCTGCGAGAACTAACGCG
>JAQGHT010000695.1 GCA_028291565.1 Planctomycetaceae bacterium
ATTCGGGCCGGTTGTGTTTTCGGCTAGTGGTATTATTGGTTCGCTCAATTCAAGTTTCGTCTGCTTAATTCCATTGAAGCTTCGCAAGGATTCAACAAAGTTTGTTTTTTTGATTGACCGTTTTGACGCACTGGATTTCACCTGAGACACCATGCGACAGCAAACGTTCAAAAACGATTCACGGATCGGCACTTCACTACATTGAGGTTTCCGGGAGAATAGTTTCAGTATCTCGGTTTCAAGTTCAGTTGAGAGAAGCGGTTGCAAAGACTTTTCCAGTCGGGATTTCCAGAATCTTCGGGAATCCAGGCTGGCGAATGGCGTTGGTGGATGGAGCGGCCTATATTAATGGTCCGAACGCGATTTTAAGACCGCAGTCGAGCAGAATTGGTTCCCAGATTTCTCGTGATGTCACCGCAGTTCTTGCAAATCACGTCGAAACTGGCGTCGGGAAGACGTTCTGACAATACGATCTGGCAGGATTTTTGATTTCTGGCAGAACGATTGTATTACAGCACGATTTTATTTCAGAGACCCCCATCACATTGATCTGGCAATAGGCGACATCATGGCTGAATCGGGAACAGTTTGGGGCATTGACATTGGCCAGGCAGGATTGAAGGCCATTCAACTCCGTTTCAACGAAGCCGCGGGGCAAGTTGTCGCCGTGGGCTTTGACTTTATCCAGCATCCGAAAATTCTCAGTCAACCGGATGCAATTCCTGCGGAATTGATCAACGAAGCACTGAAGACATTTGTCACGCGGAATGCCCTTCAGTTAAAAGGGGCGTTGATCGGATTCACCGTTCCGAGCAATACCTCGATTGTCAAATTCATTCAGCTGCCCCCTGTGGAATCGAGCAAAGTCGCGGACATTGTCAAGTACGAGGCGCGGCAACAGATCCCGTTCGATCTGAATGATGTGATCTGGGATTGGCAGACGATGGGCGGCGGTGTTCAGGAGGGCGGCTACATGCTCGACTCAGAAGTCGGGCTGGTGGCGATGAAAAAGGAAGCCCTGCAAGGCCATATGAAGCCATTTATCGAGCACAAGGTTGAGCTCGATACAATTCAGTCGACGCCCCTGGCGATGTTCAATTTCCTGGCCTACGATCAGTTTGGCCAGCGGCCTGGTGACGACAACATCGAGCGTGATGCGTACACCGTGCTGTTAGACATGGGCGCCGACACGACGACGATGCTGGTTTCGAATGGCCGGAAGATCTGGCAGCGGAATATTTCCATCGGAGGCAACCAGTTCACCCGTGCCTTGACGAAGGAAATGAAGCTGACTTTTGCGAAAGCAGAGCATCTGAAATGTAATGCGACCAAAGCGCCCGATCCCAAGGCCGTGTTTCAGGCGTTGCGGCCGGTGTTCAATGACTATGTCTCAGAGATTCAGCGATCAATTGGCTTTTTCTCCAGCGTCAACCGCGATGCCAAGATCGAGAAGATTCTGGCCGTGGGCAACGGCTTCAAACTGGCCGGGTTGCAGAAATTCCTGCAACAGAATCTGCAATATGAGGTGGAACGAGTCGAAATGTTCCCGGGCCTCGTGGGCGACGCGGTGTTGAGCCAGCCGTTGTTCCAGGAAAACGCCATGTCCTTCGCCGTGGCGTACGGCGTCGGCCTGCAGATGTTGAAACAGACGACGATCAAAACGTCTCTATTGCCACCCGAGATCAAGGTGGCCCGCATGATTCGCCGCAAAAAGCCTTGGGCTTTGGCGACTGCTGCCACACTGATGGTGGGACTCTCACTTTCCACGATTGGCTTTGCGAGAGCTCGTTCCACCGTAGAAGCAGGTCGTTGGAAAAAATCTGAAGACGAAGTCAAGACGGTGCAGGGAACGGCGAGTTCATTGAAAAGTGCGTATGAGGCTGCGGTTAAGAAGAACAAAGACGCTCGGGATACTGGCGACGCATTGGTGAAGCCGGCCACCGGCCGGACTTTGTGGCTGGAAGTCTATAAGGCCATCAACGCCTGTCTGCCCGCCGAAGGAGCGACCAAGGACGAGAAGGACATCACCAAGAAGACTCGGATTCGGCTGTACAGCATTGTCTGCGAAGAAAAAACGGATTTGAAGGCTTGGTTTGATGATTTGAAGGTGACCGCTCCGCAGTGCTTGAATTACATCGATCCTGAAGACAAGGACAAGGGCCCCACCGGGACCGGATACGTCTTCACCTTGCGAGGCCTGCACTATAGTGATCAATTTGACAGTTTCGTGCCGAATACGTTCTTGCGAAATCTGCAGACGTGGGAAATTGACGTTCAGCCGTCAATCTTGATTCAGTTTCAGCACAAGGTTCCTGTGCGAAAGATGGGGATCACACATGTGATGTCGCTGCGTGAAGCGGGATCACAAGTGCAATATTACCCCAACGGACAACCAACGGTCGCGGGCGCGACGGGAACTGGTCGGCCCGCTCGAGCCGGGTTCGCAGGCCCGACAGCGGGGCCTCCGGGAGTTGGCCGCACAAGCCCTTCTACGGGGGTGACCTCGGCAATGGTGCTCGGCAATAAGAAGTTGGCCGGCGGCCCGGGGGGTTACCCGGGACGGGGCGTAGGTGCCAAGGGCCAGCCCGGCGAAGACGACATGCACAAGGCCGAGAGTATTCGCCAGACTGATTTTGAAATGGTGTTCGTCTGGCAGCCTATCCCAGAGGCGACGCGATTAGCCGCCCGGCCGGCCCCGGCGGCTGCTCCTGGAGCCCCTGGTGCGCCAGGTGCACCCGCCACACCAGGGGCTCCGGGTACACCTGGGGCTCCGGGCACGCCAATGATGCCTGGCGTTCCGGCGATCGCCCCGAAAGGAACTGGTCCAGCAATGCCCGGAGTTCCCGGTGCAAACCCCGGCGCAATACCGGGTAGTCCAGCATCACCAATGCCGATGCCAATGCCGACCGCGATCCCTGGAGCCCCGGGACAAGCCCCGAGCCCCATTCCGGCAAATCTTCCACCTGGAACCGCGCCGCAAGGGAACGTTCCACCCGTGAATCCCGCCGTTCCTGCACCTGCAGGCGTTCCCATGATGCGATAAACGGCTCAAAGCATCGAACAGGTACCGCTCATCGCCAGATCGAAATGTGGCCTGAGAGGAATGCCTGATAAAACTTCCAATTGAACTGATTCTTGCTCGGGGCTGGAATCAGACAACCTGGAACTCAAATTCGACAGTCGTAAAATGATAGACGTTGACATTGGCCCCGCGAAGATTACCCAATTGCATCCCATCCGAAGTTGATAGAGGCCATCGGGATTTGAACCGCAGTCTCTTTGAGGAGTGGCGCCATGGATAAATTGAAGCCGATTCTGGCACAGAAATTCTGGATCCTTTCGGGGTTGTGTCTGCTGCTGCCACTGGCTGGATGGTGGGTGGACACGGCATCCATGTCCGCGGAAATCACGAGTCGAACTGCGGCAATCAAAGCCGCTTTCGATGGGATTCCGAAACCTGGTCCGAACAAACAATGGACGGACCAGGTCGAGGCCAGGAACAAAGAAGAAGATGCCAAAGTGATCAAGACGGGAGATCAGCTCTGGG
>JAQGHT010000704.1 GCA_028291565.1 Planctomycetaceae bacterium
GAGGCCGTTGTTGCCCCGGCGAAGAAGGGTAGGGCGAAGGCAGGGGTGAACTGATCGCGATCTTTCGAATGCCGCCTTTCAAACGCCCCACTCGCTACGAGCCCGGATAGGACCACTACCATGACGCCCGAACAACGAGTTGCCGATGTCTTCCGCCTGACCGCCCTGAAATTGGAAGATGCGCTCGAACGTGGGAAGCACTCGGGGCAGATCGATGCCGAAGACCTGCTGCAGACGCTCTTGTCGATTGCCGATTATTTGGATCCACCAGTGCCGGTCCACCAGACTCCGGATTCCCCGGGTGAATTCGAAGACTCGGACTAGACCGCGTTTGCCCCCTCCACGCGGTACTCAACGCTCCACGAATTCAACGTGCGGGCGTTTTGTCGTTGACCAAGAGTTGAACGCAGTTGTCGCCCAGGTTCCCGCACAGACGCGACATTGCGACGGACGTAGATTTGGTCGACTCTTTGCCAGGGCCGCGAACGGGGCCAACGTGGGCGTTTTGGTGACGGGCGTAAGAAAACCATTCAAGATCCGCCCGCCTGAACTCCACTGCGAGCTGGACCAAATTGGCGGGTCTCCCCAATTCGTCTTGGATTCCTCGCCACGTCGCTTGATGTTTCTCCGTTTTCATGACACATGTGTCATGGCACCAGACACTTCCGCCTTTTCAACCACGGAGACACGAAGATGACTTCCAGCGACCAAAACAGCACAGAGAAGACCCTCCGCAACGCCTTCCGCACGATGAACGCCGATCAGGCTCAGGCCATCCGCGAAGCCTACTACAAAGCGGTCGAGGGTCTGCAAAGGCTGGCGGAGACGCTGGAGATCGCGGACCTGGAAGTTGGAGAGCACAACGATCACGCACTGATCGAAGAACACCTGATTGCCTGCATGGCGATGGAGACGATGAATCAGAGTCTTGGCGCGGGCCGGACCATTGCTTCCTCGGCATTCAGATATGGGAAGGTGCGACGGCGACCTTCATCTGGCTGGTATTGTCCGTCTTTCTCACTGCGACCAGACTTCTTGACCCGATTCCGGTTTGGCGACCACTAATCAGTCTGAATATCACATTCGCGTTGCTTGCCTTACCGGTCATTTTTTTTGCTCTGCTAACGTCCAAACAGTGGGGGTTGCCTGGTCCAAATTCGATTGATCCCTCGGTGGTCGTGACCAGCGTATTCGTCTACCCAGGCATTGGTCCATTTATCGCATCAGTTGTAGCGGTCCTGTTCATTATGTACTTGACGGTGAAATTCAGCGTTCCGCTCCGCCAATGGCTGCAACCGAATCGTGATTCCTGAGGTTATTTCCGCGATCCGCTGTTATGGTTTTTCAGACTGTGTGGCCTAAATTCCTCAACCACCCACTGCACTTAGTCACCATTCGCCTGACAGCGTCAGATTCGTCCAAACTCAGCAGACTAACCACCACTCCGGTCCGACACACCGAAGCGAGTTAATTCCCGACGCAATGGTTTCTCAGCCCGCCGAATGTTGACCCGTGATTCCAAACAGATTGCCGACCTCTTCCTCATCGTTAACCAGCACGTGCAAATACGTCGACGTAATGCTGACATTCGCGTGACCGGCTGCGTCCCGCACTTCAGCTAACGTCCGACCACCCGCCAACGCGTGGCTGATAAACGTGTGCCGCCCATGGTGAATCGTCAAAGTCTCCAACCGAGCCAGCCCCAGAACCTTGCACGCAGTCCGGTATCGCTTCCGTAACGTATGCCGCGACATCCGGATCCCAAGTCTCCCCTCACGCAATGACGCCACGAATGGCAGCTCAGCATTCGGGTTCGCCGCCAACTTATCCCGCTTCCACGCCGCCAAGTCCGCCAACGTGCCGGCGTCCCACCACAATGGTACGGTCCGGGAACGACCACCCTTCGCGGCCCCACGGCGTATCCTGACGTGCGGGCGCGCCCCTTCGACCCGACCGCAGCAAATGTGCTCGGTCTATCTGTTGCCAGAACGACCAGTCGCTGGGGACGCCGAATGCCACCAGCGGATGGGAGTGCATGACTGGCGAGAATGCCACACAATTGTTCCGCAGGAGATGGGCGACCGCGCGGCACGCTTGGTCATAGCGGAAGTCGCGGACGGCGGAATCCGGGTGCGAATAGGGGCTGGCCAGATAGATCATGCTGCGGCCTCCGAAGACGCGGGAATCCGCTCTGCCTTGCGACCGCTAAAAAGTTCCCAGCGCCGGACCGCCAGATCCACGAATATCGGGCTGATTTCCATGGCATAGCAACGCCGGCCCGTTTGCTCGGCGGCGATTAATTGGCTGCCACTACCGCTGAACGGTTCAAAGCACACGTCACCGATCTTCGTGTGCTTGCGGATCGGACGCGCGAAAATCTCGACCGGTTTCTGTGTCGGGGTGTTCGTTGCCTACGATCCTCGACTTGCCTTCCCAATCGATTTCCCACACTGAGTTGAACGACTGGTCGCCATCGTGTCCCGGCTGATTTCCCTGCAGCCACCCCATCATGCAGGGCTCATGACGGAAGTGCCAAAAGACACGACCGAACACTGGCGTCGGCTTTACCCACACGATTTGCTGGTGGTCCAGGATTGAAAGATCTTCCCAAACACGGGAGATCAATGCCTGCCGCTTGTGGGCGTGCCAGCAATAGATGGCGCCGTGCGGTGCCAGAACCCGCAGCACATTGGTAAAGACGCTTCGGAAGAAACTGTCGGCGTCGGTAATGTCAATCTCTCGATAGGATGCGGTCCAGTCCTTGCCACTATTGTTCGGCCGCTCGCCGGTGTAGTCGACCAGATATGGCGGATCGGTCGCCACGATCGCTGCTTGCCTTCCGTCCATGAGACGCAGAACGTCGGCCTCAATGGTCGAGTTGCCGCACAACAAGCGATGGTCACCGAGGATCCAGAGATCACCGAGTTGAGTGATGGAGTCTTCGGGCGGGGTGGGCACGTCGTCGGCATCACATTTGCCGGGTTTCGTCTCGGTGCCTCTGATCTTCGCGAGTTGATCGGGGCCGAAACCGAGAACGGACAAGTCGAATTGGAGGTCTTCGAGCTCATTCAACTCGATGGGCAGCAGGTCGAAATTCCACTCCGAAATGGTGGCAGTTTGGTTATCGGCATCCTCTCGGACCTGTTCCGTCGTGGTCTTCACCCGCTGCCGGTTATAGCTGGCAAGCAACCGCAGAAACTCATCCCGATCGCGGTGGTAGAACACATCGTGGTGAATCCGGATGCGAATGCGGTTGATTGCCAGGCGTCTAGCCGCGGTATGTCGGCGGTGGCCCGAAAGAATGTAGCCATCGGCACTGGCGACGATCGGTTCCAGAATCCCGTGCTCGCGGATGCTTTCGACTAGAGCACAAAACGATGGAGCCGATTCGTCAATCGGATCGTAAAGTTCGTCGTTGAGCGGCGCTGGTTCCACAGCCGAGGTACACACTTCGTACTGGCGTGCCTCGACTGACTGTGTACTGTCAACACGCGGCAGGACCAGTCCGTCGGCCTCCATTCGTTTTCGGAACAGTGAGACGGTTCGATTGCTTACACCAAGCGACCTCGCGATTTCACGATCGCTCGACGTTCGCCAGAGCTGTCGGATAGCTGTTCGAACCAGTTGTGCTTTTGCTTGTGGCTCATCACTCACTTCAATTTCCACCACAATGATCCTCCTGACCGGTATGCCCGAAAGCCGTACTTGTTTCGATAAACGGAGTCTTGCAACAAATGTGATTCAGACTCGCTCGTGCCGAACCTGCCGAACCTGCCGAACCTGTTTCCCTGCGAGCAAAATCCGCACATGTGCGCGTGTGTGCGTGCGCCCGCATATGTGTAGTTACCATTAAAGGTTCGGCAGAGGTTCGGCAAATCGCTCAAGGTTCGGCACTTTTCAGATCGAAGACGACTTTGTAGATGTTTCCTCTGCGATCGGTGGTGGGTGCGAAGGAATGTCGCCTCACGTCCGTCAGCCAACGTGAAACGACTGCCAACGTAGCGCCCAGCAAGTGTTCCCATCTTTGTGGAGAGGGATCGCGACGAGCCGTCGCCTGGGTCGGCGTTCATGAGTCCAACCCGCCGGCACAGGTCAACCAGCTCAGAAGCCGTCCAATTGCCCTGGGAATGATTGGCGAGCACTTCAACGAGTTCGCCAAACTCACGACGGGTCTCGTCGAGCAATGTCGCAGCTTCGTCTGCATTGGCCAAGAAATCGGGCTCACCACAGGCTTCGAGAATGCCACCGACAATGTTGCCCCAACCGCGCTTGTTGAATCGTGAATGGACCTTCGCCTGACGCATGCCGGCGGACTTCCAGCGTTCCACCATGCCGATTAACTCGCCCAGCAACTCGAGCCGATGTTGTTGTGCATAACCTTCCGGATCGGCGATTGTGAATTCTCGCCGCTCAGGATCCCCCTCGTGATAGAGATTGATGATCACACAGAGGATCTGAAGAAACTTGAACTCCTTCCGAAAAGCTTGCTGGCGAACACGGCCTACGGAGGCGACGACAATCAACAATATTGTGAAGCGGAAGGGATCGACCTGATTTCTCCTACGCCGGGAAAGTGTCCCGAAGACCAGGTCGACGGTGAGCATCTGACAGCGGCCGACTT
>JAQGHT010000709.1 GCA_028291565.1 Planctomycetaceae bacterium
TTTGCCTGTGCCGCTGCTTTGGGGTTGTACTCAATCCTCAAGCAGTGCTGTTTCGAGCGTGTCTTTGCACTGCTTCCGCCGAGTACGGCGGCAAGCAGTGGCACGAGACTCTGATCTCAATGCGGCAGTCTCAAAGTTAAACCGCTATAGCTCACAAAGTGTCCAAATTCTCATATTGCTGAAATTTCCGATTCCGTGTAACAAACCGCGAATGAGCCAAGTCCCTCGCGAGATGGAAAATACGGAATCGGAACGATCACTTCCTGGCGAACTCATGCGCGCATTTGGCGCAGTAGCGTTTTTGACCATCGTCAGCTTAATCCTATTCGGGGCCTACTTCGAGACGCACGACGATAGCCTAATGGGCCTGATCGCCGCAGGAAGACTGGGGGCGAGCGGCCCCAGTCCCGATCTTTGGTATTCACACCGATTGCTGGGACTGCTTCTAAGCGGTTGTTATGATCTGGCGCCAAGTATCAACTGGTACGTTGGCCTGCACATCACGGTGCAGATCGCCGCGCACACTGCCTGGCTTTGGCTCTTTCAACGAATCATTCCTGGACCGCGAGGTTGGTGGTGTTTCACGATCTGGTTTGTCCTCGCCGGCTGGTTATGGTTGATTCCGCTGCAATTTACGACATCGGCATTCGCTGCCTTTTCCGCTGGCATGGCCTTGATTGTCTTTGATGCCAATCGTATCCCTGCGGCCAAATTCATGGGCCTGTTCAATCCCTGTTTCCTGACCGGAGTTGGATTTCTATACGTATCACACCTGATTCGTCACCAGTCTTTCCTGCTGGGCTGCCTCACGGCAGTTCCGGTCATCGGATTGCTCGCACTTAGCTGGCCCCGAAATACGACTTTCATCCAAGCGATTCGTGGCGTCCTGGTGGCCGGACTTCTATTTGCGTCGCATGCAGGCGAAGCTTACTACTACGACAGTCAACCGGAATGTAAAGACTATCGCCAGAGCTTCTTACCAATCGCCCAGTTAGTCAATTCCGATCGGCTTGCATTTGTCCGACCGAACCCTCGGTTTGCCGAACGTCAAGAACAACAGGTTTTTTTGCAGAAGTTGGGCCAAGTGGGCTGGACGCCCCACGATCTCGAAATTCTGCGTGGCGGCTTCGTTGACGATAAAACAGTGTTTTCGATGGAAAAAAAAGCCGCAGGACTGCGGATCCTGTATCCGCCGACAGCCGTTGACCACGCTCGTTTCTGGTCGTTCGTGTTTGGAGCACCGCTGTATTGGTCCAGGCAGCTGATCGTCCTTTCTTCGATCGTCATTGCCGGCCTCGTTGTCTGGCGACTGGGCTTATCACGATCGTTTGTATTGGCGCTCGTTGGCTCGTTGATCTGGTTTTTTGTGCTTTCCGCGTATCTCAAAGCCTATGAAAAATTGCCGTATCGCGTACTCAGAATCATCGCGCTGGGGCCAGTTTTCACGGTCTTTATGGGAATTGTGGGCACGAGGAGAAACGACCCTGCCCAGACGCATCCAATCCGTTTTATTGATTGGATGATCGTTGCGTTTTCAATCATTGTGGGGGTGTGCCTACTTCAAAACCCGATTTCCCTGGGCCGCACAGTTCGCGAAAACTATTCCCGGCTGCAGGACGACCTCAAAAACGCACCGCTTTCCGAAAACCAGCGGTATGTCCTGTATGACAATGGAATCATGGAGATCCCACCATTCGCCGATGCGGAGTGTTTCAAAGGGTGGTCGTGGGTCTTTCTGGATTGCCTTGCCGATCACCCGCTGTATCGCGAGCGAATTCGAAGCTGGGGCTGGCGTGATGCGTCAGAGGGACTGCGGACCGACCCCGACGCGCGGTTGATGTCCAACGAGATTTATGCCAAAGAATTGCAGCAATTCTTCAACGAACACTACCCGCAATCTCGATTGACCAAAGAGTGGAGCGGCCAGGAAATTTCCATCTATCGCGTTGTTGAGCGTTCCGATGGACCGAAAAAACAGGTGCCGTGAGCGATCTCTGTAGCCAATTTCGCCAGAGATTGGGGCGGTTCGCTCCGTTCCTGGTCCGCTGCCCAAGGTTTGGCAACCTTGGCTACAGAGAAATCAACGTCCCGAAATCCCTCACGGCGTTACGCCGCTACGGTTTCAATCCCGCAACTCATTCCGGATTTCCATCAGGATTCGTCCGAGGTGATTTTGTCCGATTCCACCGCATGTTCCCCAGAACCTGTCACCCCAGGTATTCTCCTCGATCAAGGGCAGCTCGCCCGTTTCGATCAGGCGCCGGCGTAGCTCGGGGTATTTCGTAAATTTGATTCGCACGAGTTCACGCATGATGCCTACCTTCACGCTTTCCCAATTCTTGGGGAGCGCGACCTTTTGACCCATTCGCTTGGCATGTCCGGCGGACGCTGCGGCTGCAATCAGGCGTTTTTCTCGTATTGAGGGAGCCTTTGCGGCCTGATAGGCATGCTCCACAGCCGGATACACGATTTGCTCATAGCGGATCACAGACGGGAAAAAGTTCGACAGGAATCGATATTCACCGGTGAAGTTGTCAATCGATCGCAATTCCGTGATGGACATGTTCTGTCTCCTTGTTGAAACACCACCCTACCGACGAAGTGGTTTGCCAGAGTTGGGTCTCACGCTCTACCCACTGAGCTATCACGCGACACGTCGCATGAGCGAGAATTGAACCCGCGACCTTGAGATTGCAATGGACTCCGACGAGGTAGTCGATATGGTGTCTCTGCGAGTTTCCGGGGCCCATTCAGACCGGTGCTTGATTGAACTGGATTGACATGAAATCTGAACGGGCTGTTGACAATCCGTGATACTCAGCGGGCTCGTGAGCCTGTCTGCGTTCCAGGACAAAACATCGATGACCGATCCAGGAGTCGAACCATCAACCGGAGCGAAGCTGCCCCAAGGCAGGTTCGCGCAGGGCGATAGTCTGCGAAAATTCGCTTTGCAGACCGCCGCTGCTCCATGTGACTTCAGCGTCGTCAATTCAGTGCCCTCGCCAGGAGTCGAACCTGGCCTACGACCTTCGCAGGGTCGCGTGCATCCACCACACTCCAAGGACAATTGGGAGAAATGCTCCGCCGAGGAGTCGAACCTCGTCCGACAGTTTCGAAGACTGCCATGCTTCCAGCACACCCGCAGAGCGATTTGAGATTTAAGATTTGAGATTTGAGATTCGACGGACAAGAATTGACGTCCTGAGTCGTGGTTATTCGGATAACCCAATCCCTAATTCATCATTCTTAAATCTTCATTCAAATGACCGAGGGGAGATTCGAACTCCCAGTGCCTTTCGGCTCGATGGTTTGAGCATCGCGTGTTTGCCAATTTCACCACTCGGCCGGACTATGACCTCAAGTTGCGGACTCTGGTAACGATCCAGACGAGCCGGGCTTATGAGACCCAGTTGGACACCTGTCCCTCCGCAGTGTATTTTCGAAACCTGCCAATGGAATCTCACCTGGCAGGGCTTGTAACGATTTTGGATCGCCGAATCTTGTCACTAGAGCGGTTTAACCTTGAGTGTGCCTGTGCCACTGCTTCGGGGTTGTACTCAATCCTCAAGCAGTGCTGTTTCGAGCATGTCTTTGCACTGCTTCCGCCGAGTATCCCGGCGCGCCGGGATTAAGGACCGAGGAAATAATTACTGTCCGAACTATTGACAATTCGTTATTGAACCACGGATCACACAGATTACACGGATGAATTCAAATGAGCGACGTAAAAATGCACGCTCGCCAGGGATTTCAAATGTTCTATCTGTGTAATCCGTGTAATCCGTGGTTAAGTTGCGATAAATAGCGACTGCACTATGACAATTAAACTACCTGACAGTAATTACTTCGCCGGTCCTAAGCAGTGACACGAGTCCCCGTTCTCAAGGCGGAAGGCGCAAGGTTAAACCGCGATAAATTCACACGAACTCAGTGATAAGACTCGTTCGCAGTCCAGTCGGCCTGGGTGGAGTCGAACCACCGTCTGACACTTATAAGGAGCCGGCTCTGACCCTTGAGCTACAGGCCGTAGCGTCGAATGTCGCGATTGGGCACTTGCACCTCTCCACGTATCTCAGGAAGTTTAACTACTCCGAGCAACATGTCGGGTTTCTGTAGCCATTCTCGCCAAAGATTAGGGCGGTTCGCTCGGTTTCTGATCCGATACTCGCGAAACGACAGGTTCGATTCACGCTTCGCTCAAGCACTCAAAGTGGACCGCATCGGGAATTGCACCCGAATGTCCGGTTTGCAGGACCGGTGTCTTACTGTTAGACCATGCGCCCAAATCCGCCGCGACGGCGTACCAATCGCCACTGGCTATTGATCGCCTGACGCCATCCTCACACATTTCGGGGAGGTGGATTCGAACCACCATCGACGGCTTCAAAGACCGTTGGCCTACCGTTAGCCGATCCCCGATCAAGTTCCTGCTGCGACTGCTTCAGTGACAGCGCCGATCCGTTTACTTTCTTTAGAATCTGCCAAATGACCGGTGCGTCGAAGGGTCTGCCTGGACGGCAAACCACTTCGACTGCGAGTCTCGGAGAGACTCGCCTACAGGTATTTTGGCAGCTTCTTAGAATCACTGTCCGAACGATTGACAATTCGTTATTGAACCAAGGATCACACGGATCACACGGATTACACGGATGAATTCAAATGAGCGACGTAAAAATGCACATTCGTCAGGGAATCGAAATGTCCTATCCGTGTAATCCGTGTAATCCGTGGTTACTTGGCGATAGATAGAGACGGCACTACGACATTTAAAACAACTGACAGTAAGTAATTTGCCAGTCCTTAATGGCCCAGGCTCGACAACTGGAGAGCACCCAGCGGGAGTTGAACCCGCACTTCCGCCATGGCAAGACGATAGGCTTCCGTTACATCATGGGTGCGGAGTTGATAATTGAAGATTGATGAATTTCGAATTCAGATTGAAAAGAATTCACGTGCCATGAAGTTGCATGCGATTGTTTTCATCACGTGAACTCTTCAATCTCAAGTTTTCAATGCGAAATATCACAGTGGGGCCGGAGGGATTTGAACCCTCGCTGTCCGGATTAAAAGTCCGGTGTGCTGCCGCTACACCACAGCCCCGATGGCAAATCGAGACTCTGACGTTTATAGAACTGGTACAGAAACATGATCAGCTTTCTTTTCTCTAATGAATCACTCGGGGTGGAGTCGAACCACCACGACCGCTATATCGGAACGGCAGGCTTCCGCTACCTCACCGAGCGTTATTGGATTTATACTGTTCGCGGTGACGAATGAGTTGTTTGTCAATATTTACCCCCGCGTTCGAAACGTCTCATTTCTGCCCGCGTGCGGTATATATACAGCAATACTGCACACACTCACTGAGAATGCAAACTCGACACTCTGCGTCGTATCGTCCCATAAATGGGGTACTACCAAGTGGGTCGGGTGGCGCTCGAATCCACGTCTCCGAGTCTTCAGCTCGATGCTACACCGTCTCAGCTACCGACCCGCGTTTTGCTTGTGCTTCGGGCTTGCATCACGGCCAAAGTCAGGCACGAAAACGAACACAGCCCGATGTCTCTTTGGCGGGACACCGGGCTGCGAAGGATTCACCAGGAAACCTGCAGAGGATGTCACTCGCGCAATACTTGATTCCGCAAACCAATCGCAAACCGCGCATTAAAGCCAGCACCTGCCATTTGATCGGATATGGAATCACGGACGACGGCAATCTGTTGCTTGGCTTGAATCTGAATCGAATTGGCGAATTGAAGTTGCATGATCTCAGCTAATGGATAGATCGCCATCACGGCAATCATTCGTCTTGTTGTTTCACTTGGGATGATGTTGTATTCCCGTACTGCCAATAAGACGGAGAAACTGGCGTCGAGGTTCACAAGATTTTTTGTTTGTGGTGAAAATTGTTCGCGGATCCGACAGCCGTTCCATCTGGTAACTTGCCGCGTGGTTAGGACCAGCAAAGTAGCTATCGTCTGATTTGGGAGGGCGAGCTTTAGGACCAGCACATCAATTACTGTCGGAACTAGATTTATCCTGTGGAAGCGAGATTTCAGGAATGATATCGACACTTTTGAGTTGTTGATCCGCAGTTGGAAGTTCCGGATTCCGTGAGGTTGCTTGGCGAGAGGAGTTGAGGCACGCGAAGGCGCGAAGCCGCGAAGAGAAGTCCGGAATTTCTTCGCGGCTTCGCGCCTTCGCGTGAGACCTTCCTCTTCTGTGGAATTGAAGATCAGTGAATTTATCAGTGGCGTACAACGTACGTCCACGTACGTCAAGCGTCTTCACAATGGTTCAATGTTCCGACAATTATTCATGCGCCGGTCCTTTAGGATCGGCGGATCAATAACTGTCGGAAGTTGCCTACGGCCTTTCAGGTTATCGACGGGCAAGAGTGCCCATCCTACGGCACTTACTTGTTGTTGCGCAAATCCTTACTTGCCGTCTGGTTATTTGCAATCTGGGGCGACGACTCCCTTTTTGAGAATGATGTTTGAATAGAATGCTCGGGAACCTGTCGAAACGATGGCGTAGGCTTCGCGGGCGCGGTCGTAGAAAGCGAATCGCTCGACGCTCGTCAATTTCACTTCGCGGCCTTCAGCAGCACGCAGTTCCTGGCGAAACATGGCCCAGATCTGCGGCTCGGGAGCCGACTGGTCAACCGGCTGCATGACCAAGGCCTGCTCGGGAACGAACGTATCGATCGGCAGGAACTTCAAGATGGCCGGAAGCAAGGTTTCGAGATCAATGCCGTCTGCCCGCACAATTCGCTGTGCATGCGAATCGGCTGGAAAGTTGGCATCGGCCAGCACGATTTCATCACCATGCCCCATTTGCATCATCAGAGCCATTAATTCGGGAGAAATCGCGGGCGAAACAAGCTTGAGCATGACAGGTCTTTCGAACGGAGCACCAAGAAGCAGAGGAACGACGGAATTGATCCGTCGCCTATTGTGCAGGGGGAGAAATTGAGAATCAATTGGAGAGGATGGCATTTATTCCGGGCAATTCGATCAACCGCTGGGCACTCACCCTTTTGTTTTGGCACTCGACCTGTTGCCACCGGAACCGGACGCCAGCGCGTGCCAACTGATTTGATCAGTCAATTTTTGCCAGATCCAAGCGGAGGATGAAAGCATGAACTTGCTAAAAAAACTGCCGAGTTTGTAATACTTGCGGCCCGCAGATGAAAAGGGGCAGGATTCTGGAATCCCGGGACAAGGCCCGCTATCATGCGTTGGCTCGGATGTTTGGCCGTCTTTGTTGGATTCCAGACATTTCCGCTTTATTACGTACTACGATTCCCGTTTTTTCCAGGGTCGGCGATGAAGATCCACGAATACCAGGGCAAACAACTCTTCTCCAAAGCGGGAGTCCCCGCGCCACAAGGCATTGTGGCGAAGACTCCTGATGAGGCGGCGGCGGCATTCACCAAACTCGGTGGGACCATCGCGGTCGTCAAGTCGCAGATCCACGCGGGCGGACGCGGAAAGGGAACGTTCAAGGAACAGCCGCAGCAGCGCGGCGTCGTGCTGGTTCGTTCCGCTGAAGAAGCGAAACAGAACGCAGCCCGGATGCTGGGAAATACGCTCGTCACCGTCCAGACGGGCCCCGAAGGCAAGACCGTCAGCACACTTTATATTGAGAGCGGCGTCAACATCGCCCGCGAACTCTATATGGGCATTGTGGTCGATCGTGAAGCCGGCGGCCCGGTGCTGATCATGTCGACGGAAGGCGGAGTCGAAATCGAAGAAGTGGCCGAACACCATCCTGAGCGAATCCTCACGGAAAAGCTAGATGGGATGAATGGCCTGTATGCGTTCCAAGCACGTAAACTGGCTTACAAATTGGGACTCGAAGGACCTGCGATCAAGGCTGCCGAGAAGTTTCTGCCTCAAGTTTGCAAATTCTTTCTGGCAAACGACTGCAGTATGACCGAGATCAACCCGCTGGTCGT
>JAQGHT010000726.1 GCA_028291565.1 Planctomycetaceae bacterium
CATGACTCAAAATCTCTTCAATGAAGTCGAAATCGCTGCCGCCAAACCCTCGGAAGGTCAACCGATTCCGGTGGAGGTCGGAGGAATTCCCCGGCTTCGGATTCCGGTGCGTGATCAGAAAGTCTTCACTGTAGAGTCTTTAGATGATCAACTGGCTTTTGATCACGAAGCCCGGGCGGTCTGGGTCTTCGTCTGCAAATTGGATCTGAGTGCGCTGATCATGCGGGTAAAATCTGTCGAAGGGCAGGCCGGACGCGATGCGAATGATCCAAGGTTGCTGCTGTCTTTGTGGATTTACGCGACCTTGCGAGGAGTGGATAGCGCTCGTGAACTCCATATTCTCTGCGACGAGTCGCGCCCCTATCGGTGGCTCTGCGGAGGCGTGTCGATGAATTATCACTCGTTGGCTTCCTTTCGATCAGAAAACGGCGCGGTGTTACGTGACTTACGGATTCAGGTCGTGGCCATCTTGATGCATGCGGGGCTGGTCACTTTGGATGTGGTCGCACAGGATGGAATGAAGGTTCGAGCCTCGGCTGGGAAATCCTCGTTTCGTCGTGAAGCGAGCCTGGAAGAATGCCTGGCCGCCGCGCGAGCTCAGGTTGAGACTCTGGAGACGACTCCCGCGCCGGAGCTGGACAAACGGCGACAGGCCGCCCAAGCCCGCGCGGCGAGAGAGAAGGTCGAACGCGTGACCGCCGCCTTGAAGAACCTGGAAAAATTAACGCAGCAGAAGGAAGCGAAAAAGAACGGGACGGGAAACACGGCCCGAGCTTCGACAACGGATCCAGACGCACACGTAGTCAAGTTTTCCGATGGTGGTTATCGCCCGGGTTATAACGTGCAATTCGCAATCGATTCGGGGTCGGGTGTCATAGTGGGTGTGCACGTGACAAATGCCGGTAATGATTTTGGACAAATGTCTCCAATGTTGAGACAAATCGAGGACTCCACGGGACAGCCAGTGAAAGCCCTAGCGGTAGACTGCGGCTATAGTACACCTGATGACATCGAGGCAGTGGAAGTAGAGCATGGAACGACATTGTACATCCCCATCAAGGATCGCGCCCGGAAGGAAAAAAAGGGGCTTGATATTTACGCGCGACTCAAGGTCGACACCGACGCGACAGCGGCCTGTCGAGCTCGGATGGCGACGCCCGAGGCTCAAGAAATCTACAAACTACGTGGCCAGACGGCGGAGTTGATCAACGCCCAAGCACGGAATCGGAACTTCTGGTTCATGCCGGTGAGAGGCTTAATCAAGACAGCAGCCGTCGCGGAGTTGTTCGCGTTGGCTCACAACATTGATCGGGCCGTGAAACTGCTCTTCACGCTACAGGCGAAGCTGGCACCAAAGATCTGTTGAAGCCGCGGTAAACCCGCCACGGTGGAAGAAGATCATGAATCGGAATCGAATTGGAGATCGAAGTGGAATAATGAATCAGGCGGTCAGGCCTGACCGCAGAAAACTCGCTCGCCGATAATGACAACGCAAAGCGTTGTCAACAAAACTCGTCGAGCGCGACTACCCCCGAGCGTCCCCAAATCAAATGTTTTAGAAACTCGTCATTCATTCACGCGCTCTCCGAGACTCGCAGTCGAAGAGGTTTGCCGTTCAGGCAAACTCTTCGACGCACCAGTTGTTTGGCAGGTTCTAAAGCGTAAGTAGCGAGATGGCGTTGAAGACGCGCAAAAGTTCGGCGAAAAGTGACATTTTCTAGAAACTCGCGTCATTTTGAGTTGAACACCTGTTGCACAGGCTTGATTGCCATGGATTGTTCTGAGAAAAATGGCTGCTGCATTTTGACAATTGGGGCATTGAGTCACCTCTGAGTGCAATTCTGATTTCCGGATTCTGATGAAGGTCGATCGATGACTTCGCAATTTCAGCGCTGGTTGGAGCTCTGGTTCAATCGAAAACCAATAGCAAGCCGCCGGCGGCGGTTGCGCCCGGTCGCAGACTGTCTCGAATTGTTTGAATCGCGCGTCATGCTCTCGGCAGTGTCCTGGACCGGCCAGGGCGACGGAACGACTTGGAGCGACGTAGCGAACTGGAGCACTGGCAGTCTTCCAGATAGTACAAGTGATGTCACGCTGAATGCACCGGCTGGAACAACCATCCACGGCCCATCCAGCGCGACTACAATCAACAATCTCATCGTGAAATCCGCCGACTTCATTCTCGATGGCGGCGACCTGACCGTTTCAACCAAGCTGGACGTTCAAAATGCCCAAAATCTATCGGTCCAAGGCGGAATTCTTACTGCTACAAACATTACGTTGGAGAATTCAACGCTCACGTTAAGCGGCGGAACGATCGCGAACAGTATTTTGACCGAAACTGGTGGATCTGAATTAGTTGCGTCACATTCCGGTGGTACGCTGAATGGGGTAGCGTTGGATGGAACGTTGGACCTGAGCCAGGGACCACTTTTTGGCACATCATATTTGTATGTGGTCAACGGATTGACGCTGCAGAACAACGCGCAGGTGCTTTTGGGGAATGAGGCCGGAACGACCTTTGGAGCATTATTTTTCGACGGGACCCAGACATTAGGAGGTGTAGGAACTGTTATTCTCGGCAGCTCCACAGAGAACCTTTTGCAAGCGGGAAACGATGATTTGGTTCAAACGCTGACGATTGGTCCGCAAATTACGGTGCGTGGCCACACCGGCAGCCTGGGGGGCTCAATCAATTCGACCATCATCAATCTGGGGACGATTCTGGCGGACACGAGCGTTGCGCCGGATGCTTACTTGTACGACACGGGGTTCAGCACATCGACGACGGGTACTTTAACATCCCCGAATTCAATCGATACGAGCAACATAACGAATCCCGCACCAGAGGACGTCTATAGCACATACCGCTATGCAATCGGGACGATGAGGTACACGCTAACCGGTCTTGACGCAGGGGCGAAGTACACTCTGAATCTGGATTTCGCAACCGGCGTAAGCAGCGTGGGCGCACAGACGTTTAATGTCGATTCGAATGGAACGCTTTTGTTGTCAGATTTCGATATCTACGCTACAGCAGGAGCCTCGCTCAAGGCGGTACGGAAAACAAAGATCGTAACGGCGGACGAGGATGGCCAAATCGTGTTGACATTTACCACGATCAAAGGCACGGCTCAAATCAATGGAATCGAACTGTTGTCGGGAACGACAAGAGTCACGGCGATCAATTGCGGCGCGACTGGTTCCGGCACAATCAGAATCGTACCGCCCATCTTTTCCAACCAAGGAATTATTCAGGCTATAAACGGTGAAACGCTTTCATTAGAGGGTATTTGGTCTAATGATTCGAGTATTACCTCTACTGGAGCAACGCTCGACCTGGAGGGGTATCAGTCGATAAGTTCGACGACTTTCTGGACAAATGACGGAGAAATAACTGTTACCGGAGGGGTTTTAAATCTGGGTGGACAATTCACAACGGCTACATTAGCGACGCTGAACTATTCGAACGCCACGGTCAATTTGGTGGGAACGCTTGACAACACAAATTCCACGCTGGAATTGAACGACACAACAGGTTCGTTGTATTTGTCTGGCGGGAAGTTGCTCAACGGAGTGGTGGCGGCAACTGGCGGTTCGGAATTGATCGCGACACATTTGGGCGGAACTCTGGATGGGGTAGCGCTCGATGGGATCCTGGACCTGAGTCAAGACCCACAGTCTGCCTATGCGACTGTAACGAATGGATTGACGCTTCAGAATAACTCACTGGCCCTCTTGGGCAATGAGGATGGGGCAAATCATGGACAACTGTATTTCAAAGAGACACAGACACTGGGGGGAACGGGGGATATCGTATTTGGTGAATCCGACGGAAACTTGATACAAGTCGAGTACAGTAATGAAGATCAAGTGCTGACGATTGGACCTCAGGTGACCGTCCGTGGTAGCGCCGGCAGGCTGTCAGGCTCAGGCCATTCAACAATCATCAACCAAGGCACGATTTCAGCAGACAGCAGCGTCGCACCAGGCGCATACTCATACGATACGGGGTACAGCACTTTGACACCGAAGGAGGTATATACACTCTCGAGTTCAATCGACACATCCGGTGTAGCGAATCCAGCACCGCAGGACGTTTATAGAACATACCGCTCTGTAGTCGGGAAAATGACCTACATGCTGACAGGACTAGACGCGGGGGCGAGTTACGCCCTGAACTTGGATTTCGTAACCGACATGTACACTGTCGGATCGCAGACGTTCAATGTCGATTCAAACGGAACCCCGCTGTTATCAAATTTCGACATCTACGCCACAGCCGGAGCTTCGTACAAGGCGATACGAGAGGCTGAGACCGTAACCGCGGACACGGATGGCCAGATCGAGCTGACATTCGCGTCGATCAATGGTGCGGCGCAAATCAACGGAATCGAACTACTGTCGGGCACGACGAGAGTCAAGGCGATCAATTGCGGAGCGACTGGCTCCGGCGTGTTCACGATCGATCCTGGCATCGTCTCCAACCAAGGAACTCTCCTTGTCGCAAACGGCGAAACTTTGAAGATTTCCGGCCTGACGGGCAACCTGGGTGCCGCGACATTGAGTGAAAGCGGCCGCCAACTCGTGCTAAGCGGTACGAACTACGTCGTGAATGATGCACTGACAGCAACAGCAAGCCAGACATTGACGCTGAACGGGAGTTGGACAAACACTGCGACGATTACTTCTACGGACGGCACGCTCAGTTTGGGTGATCAATCATCGAACTCGACGAATCGGTGGACGAACACCGGCACCATCGCTGTGACTGATAGCACCGTAGATCTCGGTGGCTTCTTCACCATGGCGGCACTGGGAGACTTCCACTGGACAGGATCGCTGTTCCTGACCGGAACGCTCGACAACACCAATACGACGCTGGACTTGAGCGGTACGTCCGGTTCTTGGCATCTGAGTGGCGGAACGATCGAGAATGGTACGGTGACAGAGACGGGAGGAGCGGAACTGATCGTGTCCGCGTCGGGGGGAACTCTAGACGGAGTGACCGTGAACGGGGATGTGGACGTGACGAAATCTTTCAATGTGCCATTAACGGTCTTGAACACGTTGACGTTGAACGGCACGCTGGCTGTCGGCGCAGCGGATGGGTCCACTTGGGGCTCAGTGTCATTCGGCAACTTTCAATCCTCATCGGCGATGCTGGCGGGAAACGCCACGTTAGTGTTCGGTTCGAACTATGCCAATTTCATGGCCGCGGCCAGCGGAGGTGATGGACAAGGGGGCGCGCTGATATTGGCGTCGGGCGTCACCGTTCACGGCAATCAGGCTACGATCTATGGCAATTCTTGCACTATCATCAACCAGGGAACTTTCTCGGCGGATGGGGGCAGCACTATTCGGACTGACAATTACGTCAAGTTTGAGAATCAAGGAACCGTCAGCGCTCTTAACGGAAGTACCCTAATCGTTTTCGGCTTGAGTGGGAACTTGGACGTCGCGACGGTCACAGGAACTGGAAGTCAGCTGTTATTGAGCGGTTCGGACTATGTTATCAACCAACCCTTGATGGTGGACAATGGGCAGACTCTGTCGCTCGGTGGGACATGGACCAATTCCTCGACGATCACAGCTGCGGACGGAACTCTCAATCTGGGCGACCAGTCGTCATTCTCGACGAATTCGTGGACGAATTCCGGAACCATCACAACCACCGGCGGCACCATCGATCTAGGTGGATCGTTCACACTGGCGGGATTGGGGAACTTTCGGTGGACCGGATCGCTGTACCTAACCGGAACGCTGGACAACTCAAATACAACGCTGTTTCTGAGTGGAACGTCGGGTTCTTGGCACCTGAATGGGGGAACGATCAAGAATGGTGCGGTGACTGAGACGGGCGGAGCGGAACTGGTTGTATCCACGTCGGGGGGAACCCTGGATGGAGTGACCGTGAACGGGGACGTGGACGTGACGAAATCCTTCAATGTCCCATTAACGGTTCTGAACACGTTGACGTTGAACGGGACGCTGTCTGTCGGGGCAGCGGATGGTTCCACCTGGGGCTCCGTCACCTTCGGCAGCTTTCAGTTCTC
>JAQGHT010000741.1 GCA_028291565.1 Planctomycetaceae bacterium
GGCAGCCGCTTTCGCTGGTGTAGAATATCTGTTGACGCAAAATTGTCGGCATATTGCCAATGCGCGTATTCTGCCGCAAGTCTATGCGACTTTGAAATCACTTGGGTTCGGCGGATTACTCATTTGCACGCCCGCTGAATTCCTGGAGGAGATTGATGATGACTCGGAATCCAATACTTGACGAACTGCGGCGAACCAGAGAAGAATTATTGGCGAATGCAGGCGGAACAATGGCCGGATTGGTCGCACAGCTTCAGCGAGACGAGCAACAGTCCGGGCGTCAGGTGCTTAAACCAGTTGATCTTCCCCGGAATCGCAAAAAGGAATGCGCCGCGGCCGGCGACGACGCCGTTCCTGATATGACATCTTGTTCCGCGACTCGATTACCCCGATCTTGCAACGAGATACCATCCCCTTGAGACACCATCTTGGAGTTGGTGATGAGCACTCGATACTTGGTCCGCATTTCTTGGAGCGCCGAAGACCAAGCCTTTATCGCGGAAGCGCCAGAATTGCCAGGCTGCATGGCAGATGGCGGATCTTATCAGGAATCACTGGCAAATCTTAAAGTCGTGATGAATGAATGGATTGCCACGGCGACTGAACTCGGGCGACCAATTCCTGAGCCACGTGGTCGCTTCTTATTCGCCTGACAAAGCTTCTCCCAAAGGGGACGGGGGCGGTTACGACAATTACAGATGTGCCGGGCTCAGATCCTCGCCATTTCGCCTATTTTTTCACCGCGCTCAACGGCTTCAACTTGATATTCCGATACCAGCAGTCACTGCCGTGATCCTGCAGGCCGATGTAGCCTGAGCGGGGGTGATCTTTGTACGCCACATCAAATTTGTGCGGCGTCCCGTCAGCTCGCTTGTTCTTTTCTGTCCACTCGTCGAGATTTAGTTTCGACACCAGTTCGCCGTTGATCTCGACTTCGATGTTGTTCTTATCGCACGTAATCTGAGCGTGGTTCCACTCGCCGGCTGGCTTCATTGCATTCTTAGATGCGGGCACGAGGTCGTAGATTGCTCCCGTATCATGAAATCCCGCAGTCTTTGTATCGTCAATGGCAATCTCAATCCCATTGAAGCCGACATCCTTTCCGGGGCGAGGTGTCAGCGGTGCGGTCCGGATAAAAATACCACTGTTACATTTAGGGCTGATCTTAAAATCGAGGGAGAGGACGAAGTCATCAAGTGGCTTCTCGTAAACGAGCATGTAGTTGCAAGGGTGCGGGTTCAAGCTGCCGTTCTGTACGCGTGACGCAGTCAGCGGCGTACTTTTCACAGACATCCACCCCTTGGTCGTCTGACCGTCGAACAGGAGCTTCCAGCCTTCTTTCTGTTCCTGTTCGGTGAGCGTGTTGTCCGCGGCAAATGCCATGGTACCGAGCAACAGAAAAGAGACTGCGAGCAATGAACGCACATGCATAATCGAGGCCTTTCAAGTGGTGTAGATTCGTGATTAAGGCGCCTTTAGGTACGCTTGGCGCCTCGAACGTAAAACGCAGTGGATTGATAGAGCCGTCGTTCCAATTTGAATGCGTGACCTAAAGCTTCCATCCGGCGCGATACGTGCTGTGAAGATGCTGATTCAACTCGGGAACGTTTTTCACTTTCAGATTCTCGCTGTCCCATTCAATCCGCGTGCCTGGGGCTCGAAGCGCCAGGACGCCCAACAACACGGTCTCTGTCAACGGCCCCGAGTATTCGAAGTTCGAAATCGGCCTCGGCCCCCCTTTAATCGCCAGCAGCCATTCTTCATAGTGTCCTGGCGAACGAAGCATCGTCTTGGGCACGGCTTTCGCCTGCTCATGGAGTTCCACGGGGAATACTTCGGGCATCCCTCCATGTGAACCGTGGTGCATTTTTCCCTTGCTGCCGACGTACAACACACCGTTGTCGTGCAGCTTGCGACCGGCCGGCATTTCAGTCGGCGTCGGCGGCATCAGCCCCCCTTCGTACCAGGTCATTCGCACTGCTGGCAAATTGCCCCGAGCGGGAAATTCGTACGTAATAATCGAAGCAATCGGGAAGGTTTCGAGGTTTCGTTTGTTTCCATCCAGGAAGGATCCATCCAAAGTCGACCGGGCCTCCACGGACGTCGGCGCGCCCAGATTTAGCGCCCAGACGGGATGATCGATGATATGACACCCCATGTCGCCCAATGCGCCCGTTCCGAAATCCAGCCAGCCGCGCCAATTGGCAGGGACGTAAGCGGGATGATAGGGGCGCTCTTGAATCGGCCCCAGCCACAGGTTCCAGTCCAGGGTGGCGGGGACTGCCGGTGTTTCCGTGGGGCGTCCGATGCCTTGTTTCCACAACCGGCCAGCCCGGTCTGACCAGACATGGACTTCGCGGACTTCCCCGATGATTCCCGCCTGAATCCATTCATTCGTCAATCGAGAGCCTTCGGTTGCATGTCCCTGATTGCCCATCTGAGTCATCACTCCAGCCGCTTTCGCTGCTTTCGTCAATTCCCGGCATTCGTGCAACGTATGGGTTAGTGGTTTCTGACAATAGACATGCTTTCCGGCGCGAATCGCCGTCATGGCAGCCACGGCGTGAATATGGTCTGGTGTCCCCACCGTCACCGCGTCGATATTCTTCGCTTCCTTCTCGATCAGCTGGCGAAAATCTTTATAACGGGTGGCTTTGGGAAATCGCTGGAAACTGCCCGCCGCGCGTTCCTCGTCGACATCGCACAGCGCCACAATATTGGCCCCATTCTTGGCATGCGTGGCAATATCGCCGCCCCCCATACCACCTGCTCCGATGCCCGCGACATTGACTCGCTCACTGGGCGGAATTTGACCAGGTCCCCCGAGAACGTGACGAGGTACAATCGTGAAACTGAAAGCGGCAGTGCCTGCCGCCGCCAAAAACGTACGCCGCGAACTCAGTGTCCGGTCCGCGCCCTGCTCAATGTTGGACATCGTTGTTGTTCCTACGTTGCGAGTGCTGAAGTCAGTCAATGCTGATTGCCGGAACCGGCGATTCACGATCGACCAGGTGTCCTTTGGATTCAATGTGCCTGAAGTGCACACCGATTTCCGAGAAATGACGTGTCGATCTCAATTCCTGAAGGTGATGACTATATCGCAATCAGAACAGAAAAGGCATCGAACGATGTTCGAGTTGATAGATTCGGTCCAGACTGGCATGGTTTGTGCGTTAACTTTAAAGTCAGACAGTGAAATGGGCTGAACGCCTTTTGTCTTCTCATGTCTCACACTGAGACAGACCGCAGCTATCAATGAGACATACTCAATGCCCGTCAACATGAACGATCATCTGATGACATGCCGCGCGGGGCAGTATCATCACTGGCAAACGCAATCTAATTGAAAGGACTATTATGAGTTGGCTACCAAAGAAGTCGGTTGTCGTCCCCGTGGATTTCTCGGAACATTCACTGACCGCGATTCAGACGGCATTGGAATTTGTCAGTTCGCCCAACGAAGTGCATGTGGTCCACGTCATCATTCCCCTGGATATGATTTCGGTCGGCGAGATGTGGGTGGCGGAAGATGTGGTTAGCAGAAAGAACGCGGCGGTCGAGTACCTCGACAAATATCTCAAGGAGCACGGCGTGATGGGAGTCACTTCGGTCGTGCGCGAGGGTGATCCCGGTCTGCAAATCGCCGAATATGCGAAGACCGTTGGCGCGGACCTGATTGTCATCCCGTCGCACGGACGACATGGTTTTGAACGAATGCTGCTCGGTTCCGTTTCTGAGCGAGTCCTGCGACATGCGGACTGCCAGATTCTGATGTTGCGGCGTGCCGAGTAGTTTTTTGCTGATCGCGGCCACGAATGAGTCATTATCAACACGTATCCCCTCGATCAAACGTCTCATTCTTAACCGTGCGCGGTATGACAACATCTTGGATCGGGGCTCGCAACTGTGCCAAATTCGCTCATGTTGCGACATGAGAGCACAGTTGCAGCTTGTTACCGCACAGCTGACCAACGAACGCACAGGGAAGATTCAAATGATCTCCCGTATCAATTCAGCCAGGCGTTCCGATTCTTCCTGTGACAATGGCCCCAAGTCGCTGATTCGAAGTGCCTCATCAATATGTTCCGGCGCCCCCAAGCCAAGGATTGCGGAAGAAAACGCAGTCTGCGAAAGGACATAGCGTAATGCCTGTTCGCGAAGTTTGGTTTCGGACCCCAATGCCACACTTAACCGAGTTGCTCGGGAGAGATCGCGTTCATACAGCGAAAGCGGAAAGAAAGGCGTTTTGAGCGTGTGAGCCGAGGGCTGTGCACCGAGCAGGGCGCCGGCAGCGTAGACTCGGATCGCCAGTAAACCCAGCCCCAGTTCCTGCGCGTCTCTCAGAAAACCGCTATAGTCAGGTTCGCGAAAACAATTGGGAGTTTCGACGAGTGCCGTCGGATTCAGCAGATGAAAGGGGGCTTGAATCGTCGCGAACCGGTGGGATCGCATGACCTGCCGCAACGAATCGGGGTGACCGATTCCGGTCAGTCCAAAGTGATCGATCAACCCTTCGGCGCGCAAGTCTTCAAACGCGGCTAATACTCCATGTGGACCCAGAACATCTTCCGGTGTGATGGAGGTGGGCTCATCGTTTCTGCAGGGCGTAATTGAGTTATGCAGCTGCAACAGTGTCACGTGTGGCACCCGCAGTCGCACAAGGCTTTCACGAAACGACGCCACAACCAGCGGCCGCAAGTCAGCTTCGTGCTGCAGCATCAGGCGGACCTTGGTGGCGATATGAATCGGCCGCGGCGGCGCCAATAGCGACAGGGCTTCACCAAGATGCGTTTCGGACTTACCGGCTCCGTAACCGGCCGCTGTGTCAAACCAGTTGATTCCAAGTTCCAACGCACGCGAAAAAACGGCCAGCCGATCCTGGAACGAACCGTTCGTCATCAAGCCAGAGACCGGACCTGCGCCGAAAGAGATTTCAGAAACGGACAGGCCGGTCTCACCTAATGGACGATATCTCATTGAATCAATCCCCTTTGAACGCCTTCACGATCGCGCTATTGTCCAATTCGCCAAATCCGGCACGGTCGAGTCGATCCAGCAACTGTTCGTGCAGCATTGACAAGGGTAAGATCGCATCGCAATTCTCGCCCGCAGACAAGATCATCCGTACGTCTTTCAAGTGCTGGGAGAGTCTGGCTTGCGGCGTGAAATCCTGATCGAGCATTTTCCCCGCCTTGGTGTCCATGACTCGAGAAAAGGCCGGTCCTGCTCGCAACACTTCCAGGGCTTGTCGTGGATCAACTCCAAATCGTTCGGCGAAGCACAAGCCTTCCGCCAGGACCGCCCGGTTCAGTCCCAGAATGAGATTGACGACCAGTTTCATTCGGGCTCCGGCTCCCCAGGAACCCACATGAAAAGACCGTGACGCGAAGGTTCGAAAGATCTCGTCGCAATCCGTCACGGTAGCGAGTTCGCCCCCGATCATCACGATGACTTCCCCCGACCGAACTTGAGCACTCGAACCGGCAATGGTTGCGTCGAGATACCGAGCACTTCGATCCGCGAGATACTGGCCGAGGTCCAGCATTTCATCAGGTGCCCCTGTTGTGGTATCGATTACTGTCTTCCCCGCCAACGGCAACGTCAGACTCTTGATCACACCGGCGGCAATTTGCGAAGTCGGTAGACTCAGCAAGATGACGTCCGACGATTCGAAAATGCCTTCGACATTTGGTCCAACCTGTCCTTGAAGGGCTCGCAGTTGATCGAGTCGGCTGGAATCCAGATCAAAACCAACAACGTTCCATTTCGCGCCGATCAATCGTTCGGCGAGGGCCAGGCCAACGAGACCGACTCCGATCAGTCCTATTGTTCGCTCTGCCATATTACTCCTTAAGGCCCGAGCCATCGGTACGTGGTGCGAACAGAATGATGATCATTCCCACTGCGTAAATCATGCCGGTCCAGAGTCCAATCTTCGCATAGTCGCCTTCAACCAGTCCCAACAGAACTCCGGTTCCGAGTACGACAAACGCCGCAATAACTCGGCCCGTATTAAACGAAATTCCGGCTCCAGTTGCGCGCACTCGAGTCGGAAACAATTCTGGAAGATAGAGCGGTAGCCACCCGAAATAGATAACTCCGACTAATCCAAATCCAAACGACGCGAATTGGAACCACGGATCGAGCGGATTCATCCAACCGAAAATGATCGTACTGGCCACTAACGTTAACAGACTGACAATGAAGTAGGTGAGGCGTCTGCCCAGCAATGTTGCCAGAATCCCCCCCAGTAAACTGCCAAAGACCGCACCGCTCGAACGCGAGATTTGCGTCCGGGCCTTCGATTTCGGATCGGCCTTAACGGTTTTTGATCCTGACACAACGGATCCGTCCGCACGCTTGTTGGCGGCGGTTGATTGCTGCGCCGCAACTTGATCGGTCCAGGGAATAATCCATTGAGCATTGGCCGCTGTTCCAATGACTGGAATGGCACCGAGAAGAATCCCCAGCAGAATTCGGCTGCGTAATGGAGGGCGAAACAATTCTTGCAATGGACCGGACGACTGGGAGTTTCGTTTGACGCGCGCCGATAACCAGCGGGCGGACTCAGGCACGCCACGCAGACACCAGAGTCCGATCACGGCTGGAGATGCTCCCACCAGCAGTACCCAGCGCCAGGATGACGATGTCACATCGCACCACAGACCAATCAGGCCCATCAGGACTTGGCCGACATTGGCCGCCGTTCCCAACAGTCCTGCGAGAAACGGACGGGATGCATCTGGCCAGGCTTCGGCAACCAACGCGACCGTGTTGGGCCAGGCTCCACCGATTCCCAGACACGCCAGAAATCGCAATACCAGCAGCTCAAACGGCGTGCTCGCGAAATAACAGGCGCCCGTGAAAAGTGAATAACAAAGTACACTCAAGGCTAGAGAATAAGTCCTTCCCTTTCGATCTCCGAGCATCCCGAACACCCAACCTCCGGCGGCGGCTCCGAATAGAAATGCCGCTTGATACCAGGCGAACCACTGCTTGACGAATTGCTCGACCTCGGCCGGGGACATCGATGGACTGCCCTCGATGGGATCATCAACCATCAGGCTGATCATGGCCGGCCGATGGATCAACACGAACAATGCGATTTCCAGTCCGGCGAACATCCAGCCAAGAAACGCGGCGCTCAGCATGATGAGGCGCTGACGCAGCGACAGTTCGGGGGGAATCTCGTCGGCGGATTGGTTGCTCATGCCTGCGAGCCTGTTCATGACAAGAGGTTGGTTTGTCCCGAAATCGTCTACAGTCGAGGCTCTAATCGTCGAGGTTAAGCCTGCAGGATTTGGACATGCGCTGTTTGCTAACTCTGCGCCACCACCGACCCCCTGTCGGTGGATCGCTGACTGGCCAGCTAAATCAAATCCCCTGTAAAATGCAGCTCAACGTGTGGTCTGGTTTCTCCCTCTGCCGCCGCGACGGTGCGCTCAATCATCAGAAGGGGGTTGGTTCGTGGCGGCAGAGGGGGAAACCAGACGTGAGGGTTGAGAAATTCTCAGTTTCGTTTCTTTTAGCTGACCAATCAGCGTTCCACTGACGCGGGGTCAGTGGGAACGGAGACTTCGAAAGATGCATCTGTTGACTTCGCGTTAAGACGGCGCAGCTTCGAAACGTTAACGCGGATGGCATCTGTCGCGGACACTGTGACGTTACTTCTTCGCGGCTGGAAACGCCGCATACGCCGCGTTGCGGAACGCATCCTGGCTCTTGTTGCCTTCGCCTGGGAAGTTCGCGTGTTGCACCAGCCAGACCAGAATCAGGCCACGATCAGTGTCCGCTGTGGTATTTGTCGAATAGGCTCCGCCGTGCCCAAACGAATTCCCTCCAGCGGAAAAGCCCAAACCATAACTTTGCTGTAAGGTCGCTGGCGTCTGCCGTTTGGTCAATTCTTTCACGGCGGCTTCGCTGAGAATTCGCTTGCCGCCGAGTTCACCACCATTGAGCAGCATCTGGTAAAACCGCGCAAGGTCATTCGCCGTCGCGAACAGCCCACCGGCCGGCATCGGGAAACGTTCCGTCTTATCCGTCAACGGATAATGCAGTTGATCGATTTTCGTCTCTTCCAGTCCTTTGTTTTTGGGACCGGCTTTGTAGGCCTTGGCGATTCGAGCATCCTGCTCCGCTGTCGGCCAGAATGTCGTGTCTTTCATTCCCAGCGGCTGACACAATCGTTCATCCAGAAACTTTTCGAAGGGCATCTTCGCGACGACTTCAATGATCCGCGCGGCAGTATTAATACCAGCGTTGCTGTATTCGTACCTGACATCTGGATTGAATAACAGTGGGGTCATCGCGTAGCTGCGAACCCGGACACTGAGAGGCAGGACATCGAGTGTCGGCAATTCCAAAGCGGACTTGAAAGGGATGCCGCTCGTGTGTGACAGAATATTTCTGACGGTCGGGGGATGAGTCGGTTTCTCCAGGAGTTTGTGATTGTCATCCTTTTCCGCGACAAACATCAGGCCATGAAATTCGGGCAAGTATTTTTCCACGGGATCATCGAGACTGACTTTGCCGTCATCAACCAACAGCATGAGTGCCGCGGCGGTAATCGGTTTGGATTGCGAGGCGATCCAGAAGATGGTTTCCGCCTGCATTGGCTTCTTCGCCGCGATATCTGCCCAACCCACGGTCTCTACGGTCAGAACTTTTTCCTTGTTCGCGACCAGCATCACCGCGCCGGCCAATTCCTGACGTTCGACAAAGGGTTGAACGTTGGTGGCGACCGGCGTGGCCGCCTGGGCAAATAGCTCAGACGCCGTGATCGGAAGTAGTGCAAGGCCGATCCACAGAATGTGGGAATGGTATTTCTTAGACACGCACATGGTTTCGATTCTCCGATGTTCAACTCATGATGAATTCGACCGTCTGAATGTGTTCGTTGATCTCCCGCACAATACGCGGCAAGCTCGCCGGTTGCAAACACTCGTGACAGGAAAATGCTCGGGACCAGATCGTTCAAACTTCATTTTTGACCTGGAACCGTAAAAAATGAACTTTGAACGATCTGACCCCTGAGTTTCAGCACAGAGTTGGCTATCATGTCCAAGTCGCGCGACAAGTCGTCGTGCATAAGGTCATGATCGGACTCGTATTCTGCCGGTTGGCATCGCACAATCTTCGAGTGCAGCCAGTCTGTTATCGCGAGAGCATGTCGCATGATTCGTCTGGCGGTGAATGGTGATTACGCCCTCTGGCAACAGGTCAAGTGTCGCCTCCGCGAACCAGTGGTCGTGACACTATTCGATGTCAGTAAGCCAAATCCCAGAGAATTCGAATACTGCGACGCGGTCCTGTTTGTTCAACCAATTGGGTTCGACGTTTCGTTGGAAGAAGTGCTTCCATTATTGAACAAGCACGTTCTGGTCATCGCCGGTTCCTGGCATTCATTCGACAACTTCACGTATTGGACTGACGCAGCGAATCGATATGGATTCCCGCTCTCAGTCGTGAACCTGGATCATTTCTTACCGTCGCGCCAGACGATCCACGAGCAACTCCGAACGCGGAAACTTGGTGAACCGGGTCTCGTCCGTATGCACCGCTGGAAAAACCGGGATGAGGAGACGGGCAACTGGAACCAGAGGTACCAACTTCCGGTACCGCTAGTCCTTGATTTGGAACTTGCTCACTGGCTGACTGGAATGTCGCCCAATCTCGTATTTGCCACAGAAGCCTCCGGGGCAGAAACCGATGCATTGCCAGGGCGAACGATTCAAGTCCACCTGGGTTACGAAAATGGAGGGATGGCGCTGATCGGTTATTCTGATGCCTTCCCTTGCGGTGCCGGTTACCAGTCGTTGTCAATCATCGGGTGTTCCGGAGCGGTCTATGCCGACGACCATCAGAACATGCAATTGCTCTACCAGTGGAATTGCCTGAACGCATTGCGAACCGAAGAAGGTGTTCGTCCCAGAGCCAATCTGGCCCAGGTATTTGTCGACGCCCTGTGTAACGACCTTGACCTCTCGCCGAGCGTCACGGATTGGCAGAATATCTTAAAACTCAAGAATGCGGCGGAAAAATCGCTGGCCTCCCGACAGGCTGTTTCGCTGGAGGTCAGTTGAGATGAAAATCTTTCCACGGACCTATCGATGTGCTGTTTTGAGCGCGGTCAAGCACGATTATGTCGCTCGAGGTGTCGCTTCACATCCACGTTTCGAACTGGCGGTGGTCGCGGATGATCCTCAGGTCCCTGATTGGGCTCACGAACGCAATCAACTTCTCGCGGATGCTTTCCAGATTCCCTACGTCCGTGACGTCGACCGAGCTCTTCGCGAATTTGACGTCCAGGTGGCAATTGTCAGCTCCGAGGCGGAAAGACACTGCGATCTGAGTATTCGCGCAGCACAAGCCGGCAAGCACGTGATTCAGGACAAGCCTTTGACAAATCGGACAAGTGAAGCCGACCGCCTGGTTACCGCGATTGAAGCATGTCGAGTCAAATTCCTGATGTGGAACCGTAACTTTTTGCCCGGCGTCATTCAGGCTCAACAGCAGATCGCGGCTGGGTACATTGGACAACCGCTGGCAATTCATGTTGATTTTTACTTCGCCAAAGATGCTGGGCCTCCCAAAGGAACGCGGCTGCCTGGCTATCCACCGATGGAATGGCAAGCCTTTCAGATCGCCGCGCATGTCGATGGGTCGGATGGCGCTGTTGGACAAGACCCGATCGGTGAACTCTCCAACGAGGGCATCTATCCTCTCGGGTATGTACAGACTTTGGTAGGCTCGAAGGTGAGACGGGTTTTCGCTCGATCGACCTCCCATTTCCATCAGGTCAATGCGGACAATCACGTCGAAGATCTGGCCAGCATCACGCTGGAGATGGAAGGAGGGTTGATTGGTTCATTGGCGGTCGGTCGCATTGGTGCCGCCAGTCATCCCAGCGGGGGTGAGATCAAGATTCATGTCACGGGAACGACTGGGGCGCTGGTCATCAGCGAGTCTCGGCCCGAAGTCGGGATCTATTACCGGAACCAGCCCCCTAAGGAAGCACGTCAACGACGTGTCGCCAGTGAAAATGACTTCCTGCTGGCAGAGAACTTCATTCAGGCCATTGAACAGGATCGCGACACGATTCTGGGTATTCGAGCGAGCCGGGAGATCTTTGCGACAATCGAAGCCGCTTTGAAATCGTGCCAAAGCGGACAGCCGGAGAATGTGGATTGACGATGAATATCTGAAAAGGACTATGAGATGACTGGTCGCGAGCTCATTGCCGCACTCCATGACGGCAGGCGGGTTTTTTCTTCTGCGCTGGTGGCGATGTCGCCGCTTTGGCCGAATCTGGCTCGGCAAATTGGAATCGATTTTGTGTTCGTGGATACCGAACACGTCCCGTTGGATCGCCAGACCCTCTCCTGGATTTGTCAGACCTACCAGGCTTTGGGAATCCCCCCTGTTGTGCGAATTCCCTGCAATGATCCGTTTGAAGCCTGCAAAGTTCTCGACGCGGGTGCCGGAGGAGTCATCGGTCCTTATGTCGAAACGGCTGACCAGGTCCGCGGACTGGTCGGCGCGGTGAAACTGCGACCACTCAAAGGGCGACGGCTTGAAGAAGCATTGCGGGATCCTGACACTCTCGAACCGGAATTAAAGGACTATCTCGAACAACGAAACGGCGACAAGATCCTGATCGTGAATATCGAAAGCACGCCGGCGATCGAGAACTTGCACGAAATCTGCTCGGTGCCGGGCCTGGACGCAGTCCTGATCGGTCCGCACGACTTATCTTGCAGCCTGGGGATTCCCGAACAGTATGATCATCCTCGATTTGATGAAGCGGTACGGACCATTTTGAGAGTCGCCCGCGAGCATGGCGTCGGAGCCGGTGTTCATTTCTGGCTCGGTCTCGAACAGGAAATCACCTGGGCGAAGGCTGGAGGGAACCTCGTGATGCATGCGTCCGACATCGCAGCATTTACGAGCACTCTGAAGTCCGAGATTGGATTTCTGCGGCAGGCACTTGAAGGCGTCTGACAGTGTGAGTGCCGTGAGCACCTAAGATTTCGTTCTTTCCGAGAGTTCCACTTTAATCTCAGACGGAACGTAACAACTTTGGATTTGACAGAGGTTGAATGGATATTTTGACGTCATTCCGCCCGACGTGAGCCCACTGCGGGCGGACAGGGATGTCCTCGTACGGTATTTTGATTAACGTTGAATGGATATTAGGACGTCAGCCGGTTCGACGTAAGTCCACAGCGGACGGACAGGAGTGTCCATCCTAAAGAGGAATCGCAAATGTCGGCACAAGCGAACAGTTCGTTATCGACCAGCGGTCGTTACGTGATCGTGATCTGTGCCTTCCTCGGTTGGCTTTTCGCCGGGTTTCACATGGCGATCACTTCACTGGCGATGCAACCAGCGGCATTCGATCTGCTTGCTCGGACGGGGGAATTGGACGCCGTGCGATATAAGGCTCTGAACGTTCAAATTCAGCAGCAGCGAAGTCTGGAAGACGTTGCTCCGTTAGCCGAGAGTGATGATCGGCAATTCAAACATTGGAAAGCACTTTCCGCCCGCTGGTTTGCGTGGCTGCAGTGTGCATTTCTGTTCGGAGCCGCGTCGGGCGGACTGTTTTTCGGTCGTTTGGGAGATCGAATTGGACGATCAAAAGCAATGGCGTTGAGTATCCTGACCTATTCGTTGATGGCTGCGGCAGGTTCTGTCGCCCAGTCGCCCATTCAACTCCTCGTCCTCTGGTATCTGGCCTGTTCCGGACTGGGAGGCATGTGGCCCAACGGAGTCTCCCTGGTCTCTGAAGTTTTGTCGAGTCTTTCGCGTCCCATGGCGGCAGGGCTGATCGGAACGGCGGCGAATATCGGTATCTTTCTGATGTCCACGTTGGCGGCGAATGTCCCCACGAACAAGAACAGTTGGGGCTGGGTCACTCAATTGGTGACGTCGATCGCAGTTGTCTGGCCCTATGGTTCAGACGCGTCTTTTGAGAGCTGGCGGTGGATGTTCGTGGTCGGGGCGGCCCCGTTCGTTCTGGGACTCTTTGTTTTGGTCGCGGTTCCGGAATCACCTCTGTGGCTGGCCACACGGCAAAAACAAGTAGAAGGTCAAACGGCGAACCATTCGAGTTGGGAGGTCTTTCAGCCGCCGCTTTTGAAGACGACGTTGGTCGGAATCGCCCTGGCAACCGTTCCCATGATCGGAGGCTGGGGCAGTGCGAATTGGATGGTTCCGTGGGCTGGTGATGAAGGAGCAGCAGCCAATACGCCGAATCTGCAACACAAAGCGAACGTGCAGCAAGCCCGCTCTTTGACGGGGATCGTCGGCAGTTTGCTTGGTGGCTGGATCGGGTGTGTGCTGGGACGTCGGCGAACGTATTTTCTCGTCAGCCTGTTCGCGCTGGCGATTGCTCAATATACCTTCTGGTTCATCGTGCCGACGGATAGCTCATTTCTCGGTTGGGTGGCAGCGCTGGGCTTTTTCAGTGGTATTTATTTCGGCTGGATGCCGCTGTTCCTGCCCGAACTGTTTCCCACGCGAGTCCGTTCGACAGGTGCAGGAGTCAGTTTCAATTTTGGACGCATACTGACTGCAGTCACCGTATTTGGTACAGGAGCACTGTCGGAACTGTTTGGCGGCGACTTCGCGCAGATGGGCCGCGCGACCAGCCTGATTTTCGCTCTCGGAATGCTGGCGATTTGTCTGGCCCCGGAGACGCCCCAGGAGCATCTGGCGGATTAGAACATGCTGACTTTGGGAGGCTGCAGGAACCGCTTGCATTGCAGCTGAAACGTGACTTTAGAATGCAGCTGCGGTAAACTTCTGCCTGACGCTTATTGGCTTGGAACGCTGATTTTGAGTCTTTCAGCACGCGACTCACCCTCCCAATATGTCGCGTTTTCAGAGAAGATATGGACTTGATGCGTTCTGGATTCACTGACTTTCACACGCAATTTCGAACGGAATACTGATGCTGCTGCAAGAAATGACCTGGCCGGATGTTGGCAAACTATCGCGGGACTTGCCTGTCGTTGTTCCCGTTGCCGCTTTGGAGCAACATGGCGGGCACCTTCCGGTGTTCACGGACAGCATGTTGCTCGGTGAAGTCATCCGACGCGTCGAAGAAAAGATGAGCACGCAAGTCCTCATCACACCACTGATGTGGCTGGGAAACTCGCACCACCACATCGATTTTCAAGGGACGCTATCGGCAAGCCCCCGAGTGTATCTCGATTTGCTGAACGATCTCGCAGAGAATCTATTGACACATGGGTTCCGGCGGCTTGTGTTTATTAACGGACACGGCGGCAATACGACGCCCGGTAAACAAGCGGTGTTTGAAATGCGGCAGCGTCACCGGGAGCGGAAAGACCTGCTGCTTTTGTTCGCGACTTATTGGGACAGTGCCAATCCCAACGCCGGCCGATCAGATCTGGTTCAATCACAGATGGGACACGCCTGCGAATGGGAAACATCCATGATCATGCGTTTGGCTCCGCATCTGGTCAAAGACATTACAAAATTGGAAAACGTGCCCTTCGGCTTCGCGTTTGAACCGGCATATCGAGGCTGGATCACCAAAGATCGCACGGTTCCCGGGCACATCGGTGACCCCAAGCAGGCCTCCGCGGAAAAGGGCGAGTACCTGTTCCAGACGTTTACCGCTGGAGTGATGAAGTTCCTGGAGCAAGCAAAGGCTTGGGATGGGCACAGTTGGGACATGCCGACAACCTGAGTTCGTATCAGGGATCGATCCTCGTA
>JAQGHT010000604.1 GCA_028291565.1 Planctomycetaceae bacterium
TGGTCGCCGTCGTCGTGCTCGGCTGGACCGCCATCCGACTGCAGGACCATCGCCGAGACTCGCGAACGCTGTTCACGACTCATGCCCAACCACAGCACGGGAGTCAAACAGACCGCCAGCAATATGACTGCGATCAAGTGCCTCGGACGCGCCCCGGCTGTGAACAGCATGGCAAACAACACAGGCAGAAACAACAGGCAGGTTCCCAAGTTTGGTTCTTTGTAAATCAAGGCCATGGGCAGCAGTGTCATTGCGAACGGTGCCGCAAGACCCGACATCTGGCGGTAGTTCTCACGAAATCGCAGATAACTGGCCAGCGCGATGATGTAGGCCAATTTCGTGACTTCAGACGGCTGGAAGCTCATGAAACCGAGCGGAATCCAGCGCCGCGCGCCGTTGATGGGACGAAACAGGAACACCAGACACAGCAGGCAGACCGACAGACAAAAAATCCCGAACGAGTAATGCGCGAGAATGCGGTAATTGACGAACAGATTGACGAACAACAGAACGGCTGCTGCGACGCCGACCCAGATCAGTTGTTTCCCGTAGAACTGACTGCTACCGGCCAATTCGTCCCCGCGCGCAATACCACTCAGCCCCAATGCGATCAGGGCGGTAATACAAAACACAATCAACCACGGCACCTGCCGTAATCTAATCGCCGTCATGCGGAAAGACTTCCATGTCGGATGACGCTGTCTGGGGATCTTTTTCGAAGGCCCGCATGGTATCCCAGAGGAGGGAATCCCAGCAATGTCATTTTGAAATCATGCGGTCTCCACGAGCAACAACATTCTGTTGAGAAAGTTTTACAAAATGGGTAGGCTGCGCAAATAAAACACTACACACAATCGCTACAATCGCTACAATCGACAGGAGTTTGTCAAGAATCTGAAACGCTTGTATGGAGTGGAATACGGTATTCACCTCCATTCAAGCCAGAAACAGGAGACAAGATCATGTCGCTATGGCGAGAATTTTGGGAAGACGAGGGAGGGGCGTTGCTTTCGGCGGAACTCGTCGCGGTCGGGACGGTTGCCGTCATCGGTACCACGGTTGGCTTGAGCACACTGTCCAAGTCGGTCAATTCGGAACTGCAGGAAGTGGCCTATTCGATCCGAAGTTTGAATCAGTCGTATGCGTTTCCGGGGCACGCATCCTGCCGGGCCTGGACTGCCGGATCGTCTTACACTCAGCCGGACGTGAATCAGTCGATCCACGACCTCGTGGGAAGTGCCGCTGCCGAGACCAAAGCGATCACACCGCCGAAGGTCGAAGAGCCGTCGAGGAAAATGCGAAATCCCGATGAGCGGCGTAAGGGCGAAAATCGGCGTGATGAAAATCGACCGGAAGACGATCGCCGACGACGCAAAGATGATGAGCGGGACCAATCCGCATTGCCCCAAAATGAAGGCGACAAAGCCGCCGTCGATGATGTGGACGACGAATCGCGAATGGAAACCGTCCTTGAACCTCTGACAGATGCTTAACTGACAGACGGCACGGATCAGAACTCCTGATTCGCGGTCCGCAAAAATGAGCTTTTTGAAACGCCTGGCTTCTTGCGCAGCCAGGCTTTTTCATTTCTTTGAGCTCGCTTGGAGCAGGATCCAAACTTGAAACGTAAGCGCGTGCGTAGGAGCCACTGATCCTTGGTTCGCGCTTGATCCAGAGAGGGCAGTACACTGTCGAAGACCGTCGGATTGATCGATTGATATGCCGAAGAACCAGTGGGTTTACACCCACCGCTCGCCAAGTGATTTGTCAGTCTTTAAGGCAGTTTCCCGGCAGTGCGCACACCGGCGCCAACTCGCTTTGTTAAGGTGTCTCCTAAATCCGCCCGGGCATTTTCAACGTAACCCTGGAGTTGCCTCACAATTTCTGGATGCTGTGCCGAACATTCCTGCAATTCTTTGGGATCATTCTCCAAATCGTAGAGTTCTGGTGCATCAACCTTGACCATGCGATACTGTCCCGGCCTGCCGTCCTTGCCTGGCGGTTGTCCCTGCATCGTGCGATATGTGTGCGGCAAGATCAGCTTCCACCGGCCGCTGCGTACCGCATGCAATTCGCCGACATGATAGTAAAAGAAATAGGCCAGCTGAGGCGATTTTGATCCAGGCACGCCGGTCAAAAGTGGCAAAATATCGAGTCCGTCGATCTTGTGCGGGGGCAATTTCGCGCCGGTGATTCGCGCGATCGTAGGGAACAGATCAATCGTCATCGCGGGTTCGTGGCAAACGGATCCGGCCGGGATTTTTCCAGGCCAGCGGGCGATAAACGGAACTCGAACGCCACCTTCCCAGACGGTCCCTTTCCCCTCCCGTAGCGACCCTGCAGAACCTCCGTGATTGCCATAGCTCAACCAGGGACCGTTGTCGCTGGCGAACATCACGAGCGTGTTTTTCTCGATTCCACTCCGCTGTAGTGCTTCCAGAATTTGACCCACGGACCAGTCAATCTCCTGAATCACATCAGCGTACACTCCCTGCTTTGAGGCACCTCGGAATGCTTCGCCTGTAAATAGCGGCACGTGCGGCATGCTATGCGCGACGTACAATAAGAACGGCTTGGTACGATTCTTCTCGATAAAACTGATTGCGCGTTGCGTATACAACCCCGTCAACTGCATCTGGTCGTCGGCGGTGACGTCATCGTCAACAATCGATTTTCCATCGATCAAGGGAAGTTTCGGATACGTCGAAGGTTTGGCTTCGGGATGATGCGGCCACATGTCATTCGAGTAGGGCAACCCGAGATACTGATCAAACCCGTGCTGCGTCGGCAGGAATTCGGGATGATGTCCCAGATGCCACTTACCCACGGCAGCCGTCGCATAGCCCTGTTGTTTGACAAGTTCCGCGAGCGTCATTTCGTCCGCGGAAATCCCATGTTTGGCATTCGGCCCCAATGCCCCATGAATTCCCAGCCGGTTTGGATAGCACCCCGTCAGCAGTGCGGTGCGTGACGCCGAGCAAACCGGTTGGGCGACATAGAAATCGGTGAACCGAATCCCTTCAGCTGCCAACCGGTCCAGGTTCGGTGTCTTCCAGCGGGCTCCATAACATCCCACATCGCCATATCCCAGATCATCGGCATAGATCATCACGATGTTTGGCGTGGAACCGGCCTGCTGTTCAGAGGCGTTCAGAACCGAGGCGAAACACACAAACAGAATCTGCAATACCACGAGTCCGAATCTGCGATTGTTGAATGACGACATGAAACAGTCCTGAAGAACGGTGATTGCCTATTGCATATGTGATAGCCCGTCCCACAAGAAGAATTGCATTCCTTCGCGGGCATGACGAACGCGGACCTCAATGGATTCCAGCCTCTATTCCGGAACAATCTGATACACGTGCGCCACAGGCTTGTGCAGCTTGGCGATTTCGCCTTCAGACTTCGCAATGAGTGGATCGAACATCGGGATCTCTTTGGCGTTGTTTCCCTGCTCATGCTTGCGGAAGCCAAACAGGTAGGTCTCGTTCTGAGGTCTCCAGCGATAGAAGAAGAGTTGATTCTTGGCCAGGATCGCCTGCCTGAGTTTTTCGACCTGCGCAACTTCTGGAGCACGTTCTGGCGGGATGACTTGCCCAATGGTCCATTCCGCCGCTGACGCTTTCAGTAGGGGATTCCCGTCGATACTCAACACATAGTTTCCTGGTGCAAACCCATTGATTTTTAATTTTCGCAGAGTCCCAGTGATCGCCGCGCTGCCCCGACTGCTGCCTGGTGCTGGCGGATAGGGCAAAACCAGATCTGTTGCCGTGAAACGAACCGACTTGGATTTCTCGATCTCGATTTTTTCCAGCGTCGTGCCACTTTTGACATGCTGGTTTTCGACTGTATCGAATTCAATTTCCCAATGTGCCGGCTTCCAGCCCAGGCCTGCTTCCAGAGCGATCGCGAGATTCCAATAGCCATAGCTCGTCAGATGGATCCCGTTGTCTGTGTACGATCGCTTCGCCGGTGACTTCTTGCCCTCCCCCAACAGTTCGTACAAATTAATGAACGGCAAGCCACGCGATTCCGCTGCGCTCTTTAAGACTTCCGAGTAAAGTTTGCGATTCTCATTGAATGTCGCGGGATCAGGCAATGGACGTCCCAGATCCTCTTGCCGGATCGGAGATAACACGACGATCGTCGCCTTGGTTTCTTCCAATGTATTCAACAGCGACTCCAGTCCCTTCGCGAATTCGGACAGACCGGCCGGTCCGGCAGAAGAGGCCGCGGCGCCATATCCGAGTATAATTACGCTCGGCCGTTGCTCGAAGACCCGCTGCTTCAATTGTTGATAACCGTCAACCACGCTGCCAAATCCAGCCCGGGACTCCCCGAACACAGTGTCGGCACTCCAACCGAGATTACGAAACACGATGTTCCGATCGGGATAGCGGCTAGTTAGAGCGGTCTCAAGATAGTCATTGGCCTGGGCCCGTTCGATTAGCGTATCGCCGAGGAAGATCACGCGATCTCCATCCAGCAACTGGAACGGCCCGGAAGGCCGAGGTTTTTTGGCAAACGCCTGATTTGCCGGCGCTTCGACGACAGCGGCTCCCGCTCCCCAGGGGCCGGTCTTTCCAATCTCGCCAAAAACGTGGGCTGGTTTCCAGGCGTCATCATTGAACCCGACAGACCTCCACTGCGGCTGTGACGTGTTCGCGGTCTTCCATTCGGCCCCCGACGAGGCTGACACGGTTCGATTCGCCGTGTCTTTGACCGTGATCCGTGCCACCAGGCCAGCGGGACCATCGGAGTTTTGCCCCAGCACGGCGATCACATTTTTCCCTTTGATCAATCGAGATTTCAGGTCATACCGATCGATTTGTTGCCAATTGATGCCGGCTCCAATTCGTTCGCCATTGATCCAGAGTGAATAGGCGTTATCCGCCGTGATTTCGATCTGGCCAGATTGAGGATTCTCGACCTGAAACGTCGCCCGAAAGTAGGCATTTTCGGCGGGCTTCGTTTTGGGGTCCCCTTCGGCAGCCCAGATCCATTGGGGTTCAGCGGCTGCAAGCGCGGACGCATTGATCGCCAGAGCAATCAGGAAGACACGAATTCCCAACGGGATGACATCGTGCAGGCGTGTCGGGGATATCATGTAATCAGCTCTCGGGCTCGGTGAGGATCGGCGTTTGGATAAGTGTCGCAAAACGGGCATCTCAGCTGCTTTACAGCCCCTGCAACGGCCGGACTGGGAACAATTCCGGCAATCCGTATGTTAAAGTACCAACGAAAAATCCGAAAGCATTCGTCGAGTCGGCCGGTGTTCTTCCAATTCGAGCGGAAAGGCGTTTATTTGCTGTCCCGGCCACGAATGTCTCTTTTTCAAGATTTACCCTCGCGATCAAACGTCTCATTCTTAGCCGTGCGCGGTATAATGAGGTAGTTTGGATCACAACTTTGAAATTGCCTCACGGGATCGGAGCCAAAGAATGACCTTTAATCAGACACTGACTTATCTGGGATCGGACCGCGATCATCACGGGGCGCCTCACGCGTGGTTTCACTATCTGGCTGTTGCGCATCCGGTCGGAACGGACGGTGCCGCCACGGTGAAAATCCTGTCCCTGGCAGAAGCCATCGCTCAGGGAGTACCTCGCGGGCCGGTCAAAGTTATCAGTGTTTCGACAGGAGGCACTTCGGCGGCGTTGAAGGAAGCCGAAAGTTTTCTGGATCAGGAACACGCGGGATTAAAGAAGCACGCAGGAGAGCCAGTACCGCACGTGGAATAAACCACGTGGAATAAACGTAGATCTGATGCTTGCTAATAGCAATACTTTAAGATCCTGAAGGCAGGACTCCAACGCCATTCCGCTGGCTGATCAGACTGAACGGGTTCTAGTCACCAAGAATCTGCCTGAGATCCGTGATCACCCCGTTCTCAGCCACGCCACTTCGGTCAATCAGGACTGCCTGCAATCCCGATGCACGGGCCGCAATGACGTCGTTCTCCAGGTCATCTCCGACCATCAGAATTTCACTCGCAGAACGATCCGCGAGCTTTACCAGTTCTGAGTAGAAACCGGGACTGGGTTTATGCCAGCCGATACAGGCGGAGATCACCCGCTCGCGCACGAGATTCAATTCGGGCATCTGATCGCACAACGCATTGAGGCGGGCATCGAAATTACTCGCAACAAGGATTTTAATGCCGTTGGAAGTCAGCCCGTGCAATGTCTCCGCAACATCTGGAAAGCAACGCCAGGCACAGGGCAAGGCGAAGTGAGCATGTAATTGTTCGAAGCACCGGTCGATATCGTCGGCGTCACTCAATACGCGTTGCACGATCTGTCGCCAGCGTTCGAATTCCTCCGCTTCGCTCGTTGAATAGTCGTTGCGTGTGCCGCTGGCCAAATCCTGGAATGTCTGTTGAAAGCGAATCTGGACTTCGTCGAGTGTGTACTTTGAACCGTACTGGCTGCCAATTTGCCAGTACACTTTCGACACGGATGGTTCTGGATAGATCAGTGTTCCTACGGCATCGAATGCAACACAAGTTATCTTTGAGACCACGTAAAATGCTCTTCCGGCGAGAGGCAATTGGAACGCATCAACGGACACGCAGCATTATAACACGTGTGACAAATGAGCCGGTAAATGCACTCGGTACTCGATTAAAATTCAAACGAAAAAGGCGACCTGGCAGGTCGCCTTCTGATCAAATTTATCAGTGCAACAGGATATGGCAGCGCACCGGACTACTTGCTAGATTATGAGGCAGCTGTCGAAGTGTCGCTGGCCTCCGCCATTCCGACCAATGTCGTGAAATCAGGATCCGTCCGTAGTTGATCGAAGTCTTGCTCGCTGGAAATGAGACG
>JAQGHT010000771.1 GCA_028291565.1 Planctomycetaceae bacterium
CGCCTGTCGTCGACAAGCCAGGAGCGTGGATTGAGCCTTGGATTTGTGAAGTGTTTTCCCCCCGATACTCCATGATATCAATTTCGCCCTCACCGGGGCTGTTTCCGTACAGCCAAAAGGCGGGCCAGATTCCTGTCCCTTCCCCGTTGGGTCCTCCTGGCAATTTGATGCTCGCTTCGATCCGTCCGTAAAGGACTTGATTCGAGCCCGAAATTGGAACAGTCCGGATTTCGGATGACAGGTAGAGTGCGGAATTTTCTGGATCATGTTCAATTGACATCGCCAACGCCTTGCCGTCGGTCGTGCCAGGAGCATTCACAATCTGCAATGTCGAAGTCGAATTCGAATAGTGGACAATCGGCGAATTTGGGTCCGATGCATTGAATGGCATCCAGGATCCTGTAGAAGGCTGAGAACCCGCTGGCAGGTCGAAATTATCAGCAAAGGTCGACAACAGAGTGCGATCTTCAAGTTGTTCGATTGTGGCGATCTTCGATCTCGACTTTCGCGCGCCGCGAATCGTGATTTTCGTACGCATGATTGTCAGATGTTGAAATGACGGTCGGCCAAAGAAGCTGTCCCACATCGGTTGCTACTCCCATGCTGAATCGAATCTTGTCAAATGAAGGTGTCCCACGATTTTGATGGTCCCAACCGTTCATGTTGAAATGTCAATGCGACCTGCCTTCGTTCTCCTCCTCGCCCGTCACTCTCTACTGGATCCTTCAATTCTTAGCGCAGGGTTTGAATCAAGCCCGGTATCCGATTTCCGATCCCTGGACTTTCAGTAAGGATCAATAAACCAGAGGGTTGACTCCCACCGCTCGCCAAGTTGTTTGGCCGATCCCGGTTCGGGGGCCTTATCCGATGGAACTTTCTACTGCCATTGCCTGGTGGGCAGGAGTTACTGGACAGCCAATCAGAAAAGTTGTGGGCATCATGATGCCGAATGGTCCGCGGACTTCAAATCCCCCGGCTTTCCATTCGTAATCTTTGGCGCCGACTCCGTCAGCGAGGCCCATTAATTCTTTCGGGGTGTAGGTTCGCAGGACTGATACCAGTCCGTCCCAGAGGATGATTGCCGGACAGAGCGGAATGATGTACGTCAGCAAGAATCGCTGCACGGTCATTCGGCCCACATAAGGCGTCAAGGCGAACGCGTGCCACAGGGCGAAGATGCCGGTGAATAGAAACAGGCGGGGACTTCGTTCCAACGGTTCGAAGACGGCGATCGGCTGCCGTTTGCGCGCGGCGTCGGCCAGCAACTGCTGAGCTGCCTCGGGCTTGAAATGGTGGAGTGCGGTAAACAGAGTTCTCAAGCCCTGCAGGTCCGACGGGACATCAAACGCACTTGTTGGCTCGTAACGTGCCTTGATCGCGCCGCCTCCTGCAGCTTCACACAGTTTGAAGGCCTCGATGTTGGGATAGAGATCGGTCAGCAGGATCTCGACGGGTTGATCTAACTCATCCGCGAGAATCCGTCGAACATTCAACAGGGGGCCGCCGGCGCCGGCGCATAAGTCAATGATCCGCGTACTTCCCGTGCTGATCAGCAGCGGCTTCAGATGTTCAGCGACCGCACGGTTGACCGGCTCGCGCAGCTTCATGGTCAGAAAGTACCGCAGATGATCCGTGATGAAATCGCGAAACACAACCGGCAGCCAAGGCTGATCTTCCCATTCAAAAAGATGAAACCGCGGCATTGGCGTTTCCCTGCTAGTCTGCCCAAAAGAATGGTTAACCCCGCAAAAACCGGGGAACCGTGATTTTCAAAACCCGTTTGATAAGCCGTTCGCTGGGACCAATTGGCAAATTCCGGACGAACGAATCGCCTTTCGCAGGCTGAGACATTGTTGGCAGATCGGGACCATTTTGCAATGGGCTGGTGCTTTTGAAGTTGCGCTCTGGCATCACGAACGCAGAGTCCGCTCAGGCGTGACTGAATGCAACCCGCGGCTGATGAGATCTGTGGATCCTGTTTTGTGAGCACGCTCATATTAGGACTTGACTTCGGTCGGGGTTGAGTCATAGAATATGAGCATGCTCACAATAACTTCGAGAGGCCGGGAATGAGAATCACCGCCGAGGAAAAGAATGCAACGCGTCGCCGAATTCTCGATGCGGCTGTCGAATTGTTCCGTACGCACGGTTTCGACGCGACCACCACTAGGGACATTGCCCGGGCGGCGGAAATCGCCACCGGAACGCTGTTCAACTACTTCGATACAAAAGAGGCCATCATTGGGCAGTTGGCGTCGGAGTCGTTCGGCAAGGCCCGGCTGGCCTTCGCCAAACAAGAACTTCAGGCGGGCCTCGATGAGGAGTTGTTCGCGCTGGTCGTAGCGGAACTGCGGCAACTCAAGCTGTTGCGTAAGTTCATTACGCCGCTCCTCGAGACCGTGCTCTGTCCGCTCGCCTCGGCAAGGCGCCCGGGGATGGATCATTCATTGCGGGTTGAACACCTGGAATTGGTTGTTGGAATCGCAAAAAGACACGGCATTACGGAAATCTCCCCGGTCTCGATCCAAATGTATTGGTCGATCTATATCGGAGTGCTGGCATTCTGGGCTGAGGATCAATCGCCCAAACAGGAAGACACACTCGCGCTTCTGGATCAGTCACTGCGGATGTTTGCCGCCTGGCTGCTCAATTCGGCCGGCGAGTCTCAATGAAAGGTATTTCTCATGGCGCTCAATGTTTCAGAATTATTGACTGCATTACCTCAGGAAACCGACGAAATCACAACGCCGGTGGTGACCGGAGTGCCGGCCCTCTTGTCTCGAGCTTCGTATCAGCCAGTACCGGTCGGACGCATCCGGCGGCTCACTGCCCTCGGGACGTTGCAGGCGAAGATTGCCGCTGCCTATCTGTTCCATTGGTTGCGCGGGTGGTTCAAAAGTTCCGATGACAATCAGCGTCTGCTGGCCGAAACCCATTGGCGAACCGCTCTGCGGGTGTTGGATTCGATGACGTACCTCCGCGGCGCCGTCATGAAAATCGGGCAGACATTGGCCAACTTTCCCGACATCGCACCAGTCGCGTTTGTCGATACTCTGGAGCGGCTGCATTTCGACGCTCCTCCGATGCACTGGTCGCTGTTGCGTGAGATGGTGCATAACGAATTGGAGGACGACCCGGAAAGTCGGTTCGCGTCGTTTGACAAACAGGCTTTCGCGGCCGCTTCGCTGGGGCAGGTCCATCGAGCGCGGTTATTCAGCGGCGACGAAGTTGCTGTCAAAATCCAATATCCCGGTATCGCTCGTTCGATTGAAGCCGACTTCCGTAACCTGTTTCTGTTCTTGCTTCCCGCCCGTCTCAGCAAGGACTGGGACAGCACGAAAGACCAGTTCGATGACTTACGCAGAAGATTGGAACTGGAGACCGACTATGAACTCGAGGCGGCCAATCTGCAGAAAGCCCGAGCTTTGTTTCATGCTGCAGATGGAATTGTCGTGCCCCGGGTTTTCACACAATTCAGCACTGGGCGGATTCTGACGATGGAACGATTGGAAGGAGTGCATATCACACAGTTCATGGCAAGAAATCCGTCACAGGAAGAGCGTAACAATATCGCCAAAAAAATCGTGAGGGCCTGGTATCGACTGATGTATTCCGGCAGGATGTTGTATGTCGATTTTCATCCAGGAAATTTCCTGATTTGTGATGACGGGCGCCTCGGAGTGCTCGATTTCGGTTTCATCGTGCCGTTGGATGATACGGAATGGGAATGGTTTCGGAAGATCGATCGTCCTCTGACGACCGGACTGCGTGAAGATCGCTTGCCAATTCTGAAGGCTTGGAGCGACATCGGCGACGACGAAACTGAACGTTTGCGGCTGAATGATGAGTACGCGGAATGGTCCTGGTTGTCACGTTACCGGGGTGGCGAATTCGATTTCAGCAACGAAGCTGAGTTTCGCCGTGGTATCAACCTGTTCACAGAAATGGTTCGCCGGCGCTACTCCAGGGCCCGTCCCAACACTCCGACTATCGCCCGGGGCCAATTTGCCTGGTGGTCGATCCTGTTTCAACTGAAGGCCAAGGTCGATGTCCGATCGATCGCCGAAGAAGAAATCAAAGCGACCGGCTGGGATCGAAGCGAATATACTCCACGCGAGGTGCAGGAGGTGCAATGAGACCTCGCGATTGCTGTAGGACGGACATTCACGCGCGTCAGAGACATTCCGAGTTAACGGGGATTGAGACTCGCGGTTCAAGCTCTGAAAGAATCGGACTACGAGCAACCTACCGTGTCGCCTTGAGTTGCTTTCAGCAAAAGATGAAAAGAAGATGCGAATTTCGCTCTACTCTCGGATTCTCGGCAAAAGCTTTACTAGTCTGAGCCCTGTGCTGCGGAAATTTCACGCTTGTGAAGGCGTGGCCCAGGCGGACGGCTCTATGGATGTGGAACGACCTGCCGGCAAGTTCGTTGCTTTGATTGCCTGGCTGGGAGGTTTACCCAAACCCGGTCGAGAAATTTCGGCGAGATTGACCGTGACAACTATTGGCGACGGCGAGCGGTGGGAGCGCTGGTTTCGCGAGCGGCGGCTCGTGTCGTGGCAACGGGAATGGCGGGGAATGCTGCTCGAATCTTTTGGCCCGTGGACCGTCGCATTTGAGCTGGTTGTCGATGGTGGCGGAATCAGCTTTTCACAACGGCATGTCTGGTGGTTTGGTCTGCCGTGGTTAACACGTCTGGGGCCGCAAATCATCGCCAGGATCCGGCCGACCGACGCAGGTTGGAACGTCGATGTGCGTGTGGCACTGCCGCTGGTTGGTCAGATTGTTCACTATTATGGCAACATGCAATCACGATGAACGTCGCACTCACATTACTTCTGATTCAAGGGTTTCTCGGCGCCTGCGACACGTTGTGGTATCACGAATATCAACAACGATTGCCGGCACGCAAGACGGGGAAATGCGAGCTGCAACTCCACGCCAGTCGTGATTTTGCCTATGCCGTGCTCTTTGGATCACTCGGATGGGTGACTTGGGGTGGTCGATTCGCCTGGGTGTTGTTCGGCCTGTTGGCCGCGGAAATTCTGATCACGTTGTGGGATTTTGTTGAAGAAGATCTCCGACGGCCGCTACCTGCCGGAGAGCGAGTCATGCATACAATCATGGCTATCGTCTACGGTGCCTTTCTGGCAAACTTTCTACCGCAGCTCATTCGATGGGCGCAGGAGTCGACCGGGTTCACCGTAGTGTACTACGGCTGGATTTCGTGGCTGATGACCGGGATGGCCTGCGGCGTCCTGGGTTCTGGATTACGCGATTTGAAAGCGAGTACCGCGAACGAAATCTTCAGTTTGTCTGAAAAGGAAATTGTGTAACGCTGTTCTCTAGGGAAAAGTCAATTCCGTGACGGGATGAATTTCCCAAGACGTCTTAGGACGCATGCCGCTGGGGCCGACGACACCCGGGGCATGGTCGATGTCATAGAACAACGAGCCTGTCACGGTCACTGGAATGGGCGGATTGAATTTGATGTAACTGCTGGTCACGTTCACGCCATTCGCGGTCAGAAACTGTCGGAGCGACGCACGAACGGCTGCCAAGGGGGCTCGATTTGGGCCGGTGGTTGGCAGTCCTGAGATCTCGATATTCATGAAATCAGCACTCGCCGATCCAGTGCTGGCCAGAATCACGTGGAAGTCGTTGTCTGGCTCCTTCTTGATGGCGGCGATTGCGCCACTGACACGGACATTGCGTTGTTCTTCGGCGACTCGGTCGAAGTCTGGATCTTTCAAGACGGGAGGCGTGTGATTGAGCATCTGATCGTCTGGGGTCAGGCTGGCGAGGAGTGCGGCCAAGTCAGTAAAATCCTCGACAGGCGCCGTCGAAATCGACGTTTTCGGCTTCTTGCGATCGTGTCCCGCGAAATTTTCAGTATTGCTGGCAGCCATTGCTCGTTCATGCGGTGGCCGCGCCGCGATCTCTTCTTCCAACTCCTCTTCGGTGCCGATGCCAGCGACTGGGGCCCAAGAGTAGCTGACGCCACGATGGACGAATGCGACCGGAGCAGTCGGCTGCATTGCGCCAGGAATGTTTGCCGTGGCCGTCGCGCACGACGGACAAATGGAAACCGGACACGGTGCACAATAAGTTGAATAGCGTCGTTTACAGCGACGCCCCGCTTCAGCGAATGGACTTGCGAACGCCAAGACCAGCGCGACAATCAGCAGGGGTTTGATGTTTCTGACGCAAGACCGGATGGGATGGCACATGTGCAGAACTCCGCTTAAGACGAGTGTTTCGGAATCACGTAATATTCGGTACATTAATACTGTCCGATTGAACTGTCAATTACCAGCTCGACGAAGGAAAGCGAATGACGATCCCTCATGTGGCCCTCGTTTCAGAGACGACTGCAGTCAGCCTGGCCGATTTAGTACAGGTTGCGGCTGCAATCCAAAAGCAGGTATCGCGAGATTTGCAGCCTCTCTGGAACATCCAGGCGACGGTCGACGCGTTTGACAGTGTGAACCATGTGCCGTTGGACTACTGGCACGTCATCATTCGCGACGACATCGATGCCCTGGGGCAATCCGGTTTTCACAAAACGGAAATGCATCAGCCGTTCGCACTCGTTCAATTTGACGACGACTGGTCGATCACAACCAGTCATGAGGTGCTGGAAATGCTTGCCGATCCCTCCGGGAATTGGTTTGTCGCGGGTGATTCCGTCAAAACTGGCCAAGGCCGCGTGAACTATCTCGTCGAGATTTGTGACCCGGTGCAGCAGTCGATTTACACCATTAATGACGTGCGAGTGTGCGATTTCTTCACGCCACAATACTTCGATCCGGCTTTTACGTCCGGCGCGAGATACAGCTTTTCCGGAAATCTCAAGTCCCCCCGCGGACTCTTAAAAGGCGGATATCTGGCGTTTTTCGATCCGGTCTGCCGGCTCTGGTGTCAGCTGCAATGGTAAGACACGATCAAGCCCGAGATTATTGATCTGGGACTTGATACTGTAGGTCCGACTGGCGCCTTACGGCATCCCAAAGAAAGTTTGCGGGAGATGATCGATCGCTGCAATCGTCCTCGCTCACGTACCGCTCAACCGCGCCGCCGTCGGCCGCGAAAGGGTTCGCATTCAACCGCGACGCTCGCGAACGCGGATTTGCTCCGAGAAAACATCGCTCGACTTGTCAGTGGTGAATAGTTGTTCGGTCAGACGACGCGACTGAATTGCGCCGAGTTTGACTGTTAGGTGCTGCTTGTAGGCGCTGCTTGAATTCAGATGAGGTTCACTGCAACTTTGCGAACTGAAATTGATTGCTCGCGAGTAAAGATTTATCCCGGACTTTATCTAAACGTCGACGCCATATCGCGCATCAATAATTGTACGGGCTTTTCATTTGAGGCGGACAATTCAAGTCGCCAATCGAGTTGGCTTCTCGAAGATGACGTAACCAATGCACTCTATTTACGACACTTTTCGCCGATCCCCGTAGTCGCTTGAAGCGTTTCGAGTCCCTTCGTCGTCAATTCATTTGAAATTTGAGATCTCAGATTTGAGATTCCATTTGAACCGCACGCACGCCAAAGAAGTCCCTGAATTGATGGAAAATCTCATTCACGTGGGACCAAACGCACGGGAGTTCGGCGAAAAGTGTGGTATTTACTGCAGATCATCCGAAGTAGGCGACTGCGTTTCTGAACAGCTGCAGTCCTGCGCCTTCCTCTGGGAGATCCAGGCGTGTCCAATTAGGATGTTGTGTTCGGAAAATGAACCGTTCAGGGTGTGGCATCAGGCCCAGGATACGGCCCGTGGGATCACTCAGGCCGGCCAGATTGCCGATTGAACCGTTCGGGTTGACCGGAAACTCGAGACTCACGGACGTGGGGTCGAGGTCCGTTGCACCCGCACGACTGTAGCACAGGGCGAACTGATGATTTTGACGCCAGGAATTCAAAACACTGTCGTCTCGAACAACGATTCGTCCTTCGGCATGCGCGATCGGCAGATCCAGGGCTGCGATACCGCGGAGAAAGACATTCTTGCTGTTGCCCGTTCTCAAATGAACCCAGCGGGCGGTGTATTTGCCATTATCATTCCAGGTCAGTGTAGCGGGCGCGTTCTGGCGGGCTTCCAGACTGGAATCCAGGCTGCCGTTGGGGAGAATTCCAGACTTCAGCAAGACTTGAAACCCGTTGCAGATTCCCAGGCAGAGTTTGTCGGCTTGCAGGAACTCGGTCAACGCACCAGCCAGGCGGCTGCGAAGTTGGCTGGCGAAGATCACTCCGGAGCCGATGTCGTCGCCATAACTGAAACCGCCTGGAATGCACAGTACCTGGAAGTCGTGCAGGATCTGCGGTTGTTCCAGGACTCGGTTCAGATGGATTCGTTCGGCTTGGGCGCCGCAGAGATCGAATGCGTGGGCGGTTTCGTGGTCGCAATTCGTGCCCGGCGCACGCAGTACGGCTACGCGAGGAGTTGGCATGAGACGTGAAGTTCTCGGCTGGCAGTTCCATCGTTCTCAGCGACACGGCTGGGACTGGGCACGTCGCAACGGCACGCAGAACTGGCGATAAGGGGCGCGGTCAGACTGCGAAGAGATCCTGGCGTTCAGGCCACTCGTTCTGCGATCGATCACGATTCCCCTTTATAGCTGCCGAACGGCATTCGGGCAATTGAACACGAGCAGTTGTGCGGGCAGAGTCTGGCAAAAGCGACAGACACAATCAGGCTGTGCACGCTTCCATGACGGCCAATGCACCGGACCAGCCAGTTTCGACTCCGATTTGATTGCGGCCCGAGCGTTTGGCCTGCAACAAGGCTTGGTCGGCGCGAGTGATCAGGTCCCATTCGTTGTCGCAGAGTCGAGCTTGGGCCAGGCCCATGCTGACTTTCACGAATACCGGGCCATCTGGCGTGATTAACGGTTTTTCCATGAGGACTTCGCGCAGGCGTTCCGTTGTTGCCAAGGCGCCTGCCAGATCGGTTTGTGGCAACAGCATGACGAATTCCTCGCCGCCATAACGAGCTGCGAAATCGGCAGTACGCAGGTTGTCTCGCAGGATCCGACCTAGATGTCGCAAGGCTTCGTCACCCATCGGATGGCCGAAGTTATCATTTAATTGTTTGAAGTGGTCGATATCGACCATAATGAGCGACAACGGAGTTTCGTACCGTTGATAAACATTGAATTGGACGGGTAGCTGTTCGTCAAATGCGCGTCGGTTCCAGAGGCCAGTCAATGAATCGGTCCGCGAATCCCGCACGAGTTGTTCGATGTTGGCCGTCTGAACCTGGACGAGGCGGACAATTTCCGCCAACTTGGTTTGTGAATGCGGAGCAGCCTCGATTTTTTCGGCTAATTCCCAAACTTTAAGCGACAACGAGCTGGGATCCCCATCGTCGGAGCGGTAAAAGCCGTCCACCGCCTCCGAATCCAGCTTCCAGCTAGCGGTTGTGCGGCGTAAGTTCTGCAGGAAGTACCCAATGGCCGCACCTGCGATCAGGCAGGCACCGCCCGTTATCATTGAATAGAGAAAAGTCATTAGCGCGGTGACCTCGTTGGCGGACGTCCTGTCGACGGAACTTCTCAGTGGTAAAGCAGAACCAGATTCGGGTCCAGCCGGAAGCCACAGGATTGAGTCCCAAGGATTATGGCAACTTGACGCCGAAGTGCTGACGGAAAACTCTGGGGCAGCTTCACATCTCAGGGATGAGTTCGGATTCCTGAACTGTCACAGAGGGGTCTGTCAGAGACTTTGGGGGTGGCATTCAAATGTGGGCTGTCTGCGCGGATCTTACTGAATTACTGCTTTTTGCGGATCGCGGCCACGAATGAGTCTTTTTCAATACTTATCCCTGCGATCAAGCGACTCATTCTTAACCGTATGCGGCATGTCGTCTTGTCACAATTACTATAGCACGTTCTCCGCAGTGCACAGTTCGACGTTTCAGAATCTTCTGCAAAAACCTGGAATTGCATGAAGAGCGTCCCTCGCAACAACAGCTGTGATTCTGTAAGTGCTGTTGCGGAAATAAGTTGCGAGTTTTTAGAGATCGCGGCTAGTATGCGTCGTCAGCCTGAGGTTTTCACCTCCCAGGCTACTCGTCTTCAAATGGATTCTTTTCCGCGAGTCCCAGACCAGTTGCACCAGAAGGTTTACTGGATGAGTCCGACTTGGAAGTGCGTGGCTTTGTTTTTCGCCCTCCGGCCAGCGCTTGATCAAAAGGCGAACCGGACTGTCCGGAACTTGCCTGGCTGGAGCTGGATTTGGAGGAAGCCGCTGCCGTAGCAGTCTGGGAAGTTGCGTCTCCAGTTCCTGTCGTTTCGGCTGTATCAGTCCGATCGAGCGGAATGGATTGGCCCTCACCGTCACGCTGATCTCGCCAAGTCGCTAATTTTTGTCGACCGTTGGATTTCCCTTGAGCCGTGGATTGAGCCGACGCCTCGTCGGTGCTGGCGGTTTTGACGGCTGAAGTGTCTTCGAGCATGTCGTCGACGCTGATTCGATCCAAATTCCTGGTACGATCCGCCATGCTGGGTCGCGAAAACGAGCATCCGCTCGTCAAACACACCATGAGACCGATGGCAATATTGGCCTGCCAAATTCGCGAATCAGACATGATCATGCCTCAGTGCTCCGTGGCATTTGCGTTCGCCGACCTCAATGTCGGCAACTCGGCCCTGAAATAGGGAATAGTGCGCGGGAATTTGGTAAGAGTTACGAATGGAAAGCGTCAAATTTCAACGTAATCGCCGCGGCAGCACAGCCTCCGCTGGATTTTTCGAGAGGCTGAACCGCCCAATATCGGCTTCTTAGCAAGTTTCCGAATTTGAGGAAAGACGAACTCGAATCAGCTCTTTTCTTTGAATACTGTATCGATCGCAATCCCGGCTGCCAGCAACAGTGCTTTGACCGGACGATTGTCGCCCAGTTCGTCGTTAATGGAAATGACATAATTATCAGCGGAAGTGAACAGCTCTTTTCCCAGTCCGGCCCATTTCTTGGTGACAGTGCCGAGTTCGTTGCCGGATTCGCCCAGCAGCTTGAAGTTCCAGCCCTTCCAATCGCCCTTCACTTCGGCAATCTTCTTGTCGCTGGTGTCATACAACCAGAATCCACCGCCGAATGAAAAAAGCTTGGACTTGAAATAGCCAATTTCTTTGTCTGAACCCAGGTAGACCTTAATCTTTGATCGCAGCAGGGTAATCCCGCGCTTGATCGTGATCAAGACGTTTCCATTCCCCTTCTCGTCCGGGTTTTCGATGATCTCAACTTTGGTAGGCAGCAACTGCTTGTTTACAAAAAAACGCAGTGCCAAAGTCAGTCCGCTCGGCTTCTCTTTCGCAACCCCGATCTTTTCGTTGGTTTCAAGATCCAGAATGTCGTAAGTGTTCGCAAGCTTGAACATGCCAACGTGTTCTTTGACGAAGAATTGGTTTCGAGTAAGCATGCTGTCCTTTCGCGGGGAATGCCGCAGAGTGTCGATTTGTGGGGTTAATCGACCATTGTTCTTCCTGGCGGTGTGGCAGTCACATCCGCAATACATCGAGCGCATTGAACTCAGTCGCTAATATTTGTGGCAGGAATAATTGCCACATTCTCAATTCCAGGCCAGCGGCTTTTGCCAACTGGCCTTCAAATCATTCAATTTTGAATTGACAACCACGGATTCCTGGCGATCGCGGATCACCAGCGAATCTGACGTCGTGACCTCTCCCAATCGGACATGGGGCAGCCCGCTGAATGCCTTCTCGAAGGCCGTAGTTTTGGATGGTTGAACTTCGACGATCCATCTGGTGTTGCTTTCCGAGAAGAGCAGCACCGTCGAACATTCGATACTGGCGGAGGCTGACAAAGATTTCAGACTGATTTCCGCTCCCAAACCGCCGGCAAAGGCCATTTCGGCAATCGAAACCGCCAGCCCCCCTTCGCTTAAGTCGTGGCAACTCCGGATCAGGCCGTGATTGATGGCGCCATGCAATGCCTGGAATAATTTCGGAGCCCGTTGCAGATTGACCTGGGGTACCTGGCCGCCCGTCAAAGTGTTCACCAGCGCGAAATGGCTTCCACCGAGTTCGTCCCTGGTTTCACCAATCAGATAAAGCGCGTTGCCGGCCGTCTTCAGATCCATGGTCACCGCTCGACGCACGTCTTCCATCTGACCCATGGCGGTGATCAGCAGCGATGCGGGAATCGCGACAGTCTTCTTGGCCCCTGCACTGTCGAAATAGGAGAACTCGTTGTTCAGACTATCTTTGCCACTGACGAATGGAGTTCCAAATGCCACCGCCACGTCGTAACAGGCGAGTGATGCGCGAACCAGGCTGCCGAGTGTTTCCGGTCGATCCGTATAGCCCCAGCAGAAGTTGTCCAGTATTGCAATGCGACTCGGATCAGCACCCACGGCGACACAATTTCGCATCGCTTCGTCAATGGCGGATGCCGCCATCCAATAGGCATCGAAATCTCCGTACCGGGGGTTCATTCCGCAGGCGATGACCAGTCCACGTTCCGAATCCAAAATTGGCCGGACGACGGCGGCATCGGATGGTCCGTCATTCGCGACACCCACTAATGGCTTGATCACACTCGCCGCCTGGACCTCGTGATCGTACTGGCGAATGATCCATTCTTTGCTGCAGACATTTAATGATCCTAAAATCCGATTAAGATCGGCGTAGAACGTCTCCCTGGACGGCAGACTGATAGGACTGACGGTTGTGGCCAGAAAAATCGATTCGCGGAACACGAGCGGACGACAGA
>JAQGHT010000074.1 GCA_028291565.1 Planctomycetaceae bacterium
ATTTTTTTCGGATGGACTTTCTGCACGGCAGCCGGTGGAGGGGACCGTTGCCCGCGGCAGACTGCGTGAAGATGAGGCCTATTATACCGGCAAACAGGAAGGCAAATTTGTCAGTCAGATTTCTGACAAGGTCTTGCGGAAAATCCACGAACGTGCTCCCCGGCAGTTCAATCAGCCTTATGAAAAGACCAGTCAGGCCGAGTTGCGGTTGGCATTGCTCAAGCGTGGACAAGAGCGATTTAATATTTATTGCTCAGTTTGTCATGGACGGCTGGGTGACGGCGACGGCATGATCGTCCGGCGTGGCTTCAGGAAGCCTCCGGCGTACCATATTGACCGTTTGCGCCAAGCGCCGGCTGGACACTTCTATGATGTTTTGTCCAATGGCTTCGGGGCCATGCCGAGCTTCGCGAATCGGATCGAAGTCGATGACCGCTGGGCGATTGTGGCCTACATCCGAGCGCTGCAGCTCAGCCAGAATGCTCAATTGAAGGACGTTCCCGACGACCAGCGAGATGTGTTGACGCCGCCGGATCCTTCTGATACGGCGCCTCAGGCCCCGCGGGAGAACGCGCCATGACGCCGTCTGCCGAACTCCTGGACCGATTAGATCGATTGCAGCGCGTTGGGAAAACGCTCGCTGGAGTGAGTGGGATCGTGTGCTTGCTCAGTTGGTTTTTCATCCCTGATCAATTCTATGCAGCCTGGCTGACAGCCTATTTCTATTGGCTGGGAATGGCTCTCGGATGCCTGGTGTTGGCGATGCTGCATGGAATGACCGGGGGGGCCTGGGGGCGCGCAATCCGCCGGGTCATTGAGGCTGGTTATCAGACCATTCCCGTGTTGGCCCTGTTGTTTATTCCGATCTGGCTGGGTGTGGCCCAAATCTACGAATGGGCTGATCCAGAAGTGGTGCGGCAGAGTGAAACGTTAGCCCGTAAGGCCGGGTACTTGAATGTCGTGGGCTTTCAAATCCGGGCCATCGTTTATTTCGTAGTCTGGGTGGCGATTACCTGGGCCCTCGACCGCTCTTCGCCAAACGAAGAGCCTGCTCTGGAATCGCCCCGAGTTGAGCGGCTGCAACGTCACAGTGGGTTGTCATTCATTGCCTTTGGGGTCACGATGACGCTGGCTGCGGTTGATTGGTCCATGTCGTTGGAACCGGAATGGTTTTCAACCATGTACGGCCTGATCTTTATTGCCGGTCAGGGGGTTTCGGGTCTTTCATTTGCACTGCTTGTCGTGGTCACCCTGAGGGAATTCAAACCCTGGTCAGAAATTGTCAATCCGGCCCGTTTGAACGATCTCGGAAATCTCCTGCTGGCCGCGGTGATGTTCTGGGCCTATTGTTCGTTCTTTCAATATCTGGTGATCTGGTCGGGTAATCTCCCCGAGGAAAATGTCTGGTATGTCCGTCGAACACAAGGCATCTGGCAGTATTTCGCATTGATTTTGGCCGGATTGCATTTCGCCGTGCCCTTCCTGCTGCTTTTGTCGCGAGACCTGAAGCAGCAGGCAGTCGGCATTTGTCGAGTTGCGATCTTATTGTTGTGCATGCGGTATGTCGATCTTTACTGGCTGATCGTCCCCGCGTTCCGACAAAGCCAGTCAGGATTACCGGAACTGGCATTTCTGTGGCTCGACGTTGCGGCCCTGGGGGCAATTGGCGGAGTATGGCTGACGGTGTTTGCCTGGCGGTTATCGGTGCGTATCCGATTACCGATTTACGATCCGAGTTATCAGGAGGCGCTTGATGAACAATCCGGCCATGCCGTCGTCGCCTGATATTCCGTCTGATTCGCAGCAGCGTATCGGACACGAAATCTCGGACGCCAACCCATTCTATGTCAGTCTGTTCGCGATCGCGTTGATCCTCGCGATTGCATTGGTTTTTCCGCTCATGTCGTGGATGTTCTGGCGTTTTGAGGCTGCGGCGAAGCGGTCTGATTCACCGCTCAGTGTGGTTGCCGACAAACAGTCTCCGCCACCTCCCACGCTGCAAGACAACCCCGCCGCCGATCTGTTGGAATTTCGCCGTGCGGAGGACCAGCGGCTATCGAGCTATGGGTGGATCGATCAGCGACAGGGCATCGTACGCCTTCCGGTTGACCGTGCGATCACAATTCTGTCTGAACGGGGACTGCCTGAACCACAAGGCCCACCAGTGATTCCACCAGCACTGCCTCCGCCGGGCAAGGAGCGCCAGCCATGATGCAACAGCGATCAGTTTTCCTGATCTTTGTCGCGATGCTCACATTTGTCGTGTCCTCGCCAGCGTCCGCCCAACGGTTCGCGACCGGACCCGCTTATGGAACTCCAGCCGGAAAAAGTCCAACAGCCGATCTTCTGCAGGATGTCGGAATCGAACAACACCTCGACGCACAATTGCCGCTCGATGCCATGTTCCGCGATGAGGCAGGTCACGAGGTACGCCTCGGCGATTACTTTACGGATAAGCCGGTCGTCCTCAGCCTGGTTTACTATCGCTGCCCGATGCTGTGTACCCAGGTACTAAATGGATTTCTGAAGAGCAGCCAGGCCATACCATTGGAAATTGGGCGTGATTACGAAGTGGTCACGGTCAGTTTTGATCCTGACGAAACGCCCGAGATGGCTGCCGAGAAGAAGAAGAGCCATACTCGGGCCTATCGTCGTGACGGAGCGGAACAAGGCTGGCACTTCCTGACCGGCGATCGGGCTGCGATCGATCGCCTGGCTGAGACCGTCGGTTTTCGTTATCACTACGACCCTCCCAGCGGCCAGTTCGCACACGCCAGCGGTATCATGATCGCGACTCCAGCAGGGCGGCTTTCCCGCTATCTGTACGGCATCGAGTATTCGCCGCGTGATCTGCGATTGGGACTGGTTGAAAGCTCGGCCGGCAAGATCGGCTCGCCCGTCGACCAGGTGTTGCTACTCTGCTATCACTATGATCCGCTGACCGGTCAGTACGGCCTGGCAATTGCTGGTTTGTTACGTATCGCGGGGTTACTAACGGTACTTGTTCTGGGTGGTTTTCTGGTTGTGATGTACCGTCATGAGCGAAAACGTCCGAAACTTGTTCGCGAATTCTCACGAATTCCATAACCACGAGAAGGAGCAGCCAATGATTGACGATGGCTTCCGACTGCTCCCCGAGCAGGCTTCAACGCACGCGCCGGGTGTTGATCTTCTGTATTATTTTCTGCTCGGAATGGCCGTGTTTTTCACCGTCCTGATCGCGACGTTGATCGTCTATTTTTCCATCAAATATCGTCGCGGTAATACGCGCGTCGATCGCACGCCAGGTCCTGATCATAGTTTCGTCGTCGAAATCCTGTGGATGGCCATTCCCCTGTTGATTTCTATGGTGATCTTCGTCTGGGGAGCGGCCCTCTATTTTACGGGCTATCGAACGCCTGCCGGGGCGATGGAAGTACGGGTTGTCGCGAAGCAATGGATGTGGAAGTTTCAACACCCCAATGGACGCCGCGAGATCAATACGCTCCACGTCCCGCTGGGACAAGCGATCAAGTTGACGATGATCTCCGAGGACGTCATCCACAGCCTGTTCGTGCCCGCGTTTCGCGTCAAACGCGATGTCTTGCCGGGCAGTTATGCCACTTGCTGGTTCGAAGCCACTCGAACTGGCGAATTCCACTTGTTCTGCGCCGAATACTGTGGCACAAATCATTCCCGTATGACGGGCAGTATCGTTGTACTCGAACCGGCCGACTATGAAGCCTGGCTCGGCGGTGGGCGAACGAACGAAGTACCGGCAGTCGCAGGCAGACGGTTGTTCGAAGATCTGCGCTGTGCGGCATGCCACATGCCGGGACTGGCGTCGGAAGTCACACCAGTCCGCTGTCCTCCCTTGCAGAATGTCTATGGACACAAAGTCCTGTTGAAGGGGGGCCAGACGGTGATCGCTGATGAGAACTATCTGCGCGAGTCAATCCTCCGTCCTGGTGCCAAGATTGTGGATGGCTATGAGCCAATTATGCCCAGCTTCGACGGTCAATTAGACGAGGAGCAATTGATTCAGTTGATCGCCTATATGAAATCGCTGGCTGTACCATGAGCGTTATCATCCCCATCGTAACGACTACCGAGCCGGTCATCGGGCGGATTTCGAGCCGCGACTATCTCAGTGACGGCTATTCCGTGCGGTCCTGGCTGTTGACGACCGACCACAAGCGGATCGCAATCCTGTACTTGTTGTCGATCACCTTCTTTTTCGTGATCGGCGGCGTGGCAGCGGCACTCCTGCGACTCGACTTGATGACCCCCCAGGCGGATCTGGTTGAGACGGAAATGTTTAACAAGCTGTTCACGGCCCACGGCGTGATTATGGTGTTCTTCTTTTTGATCCCGTCGATACCCGCCGTGCTGGGCAATTTTCTTGTGCCATTGATGGTGGGCGCTCGCGACCTGGCCTTTCCTCGACTGAATCTTTTGAGCTGGTACGTCTATCTGCTTGGTGGCCTGTTCACGCTCTATGCGCTGCTGGCCGGCGGGGTCGATACGGGATGGACATTTTATGCTCCCTACAGCAGCACCTACAGCAACACCTACGTGATGGCGACAGCAGTGGGAATCTTCATCACGGGTTTCTCGTCAATCCTCACCGGGCTGAACTTTATCGTCACGATTCACAAGATGCGTGCTCCCGGACTGACCTGGTTCCGCTTGCCGCTGTTCATCTGGGCGATGTATGCGACCAGCATCATCATGGTGCTGGGGACTCCCGTATTGGCGATTTCGTTGTTT
>JAQGHT010000847.1 GCA_028291565.1 Planctomycetaceae bacterium
CTGAATTTCTGGCTGGGAGGCACCCCGGCCTGGGAAACTCTGCCCATCCGATCCCGCATCAATGTTCCTTCTTTCCCGACAACAAATTGGGAAACAATCCGAGACGTGCTGAATTCCGCGCTCGATCATGCCCGCTTGGCTGACTAGTGTGGCTCGAGATTCCGTGTTGGGTGTAATCCGGCATTTCTGCTCTATTTCTGAACAAATTGCACTCTCGGCCGGCAATACGACGATTCACGACACGGAGTGCCGTGCGATACTTGACCGGGCTTGGCACCCGTCCGGCATCCGGCTAACATGGATTTGCCCTAACGGCGAGATGGCATTCTGGTGACTTTCTGCTTTGCGCGGATGAATATGGCACATTCCGGACGTTTATTACGGAGCGCGGATGTGCGTGTCGATCCTGCAAGAAGAATCTACTCAAATGATTGGTAACTGATGACAGACTCAGCTCTTTCAGGCGAGAGCCTGAAATCGATTGGAAAACTCCAGCGGGCTTATGACGAAATCCGCCAGCAGATGTCGCAAGTCATCGTTGGCCAGGACGAGGTCCTGGAGCAATTGCTGATCGCTCTCTTCAGTCGCGGTCATTGCATTCTCGAAGGTGTACCTGGTCTGGCCAAGACTTTGATGATCAGCACGCTTTCCCGTTGCCTGTCGATGAGTTTCAGCCGGATCCAGTTCACACCAGATCTGATGCCCGCCGATATCACCGGAACTGAAGTTCTCGAAGAAAATCGATCCACGGGTAAGCGCGAGTTCCGCTTCCTGGAAGGACCTCTGTTCTACAACGTCGTCCTGGCTGACGAAATCAATCGTACGCCCCCGAAAACTCAGGCCGCTCTGCTGGAAGCAATGCAGGAACGTCAAGTCACCGTCGGCCGGGTTCGCCATCCACTGAGCAATCCGTTCTTCGTGCTGGCGACGCAAAACCCGATCGAACAGGAAGGGACGTACTCTCTTCCGGAAGCCCAGCAAGACCGTTTCATGTTCAAAATCTTCGTGAAATACCCCAATTTCCGCGAAGAATTCCAGATCGCCAAGCAAACGACAGCCTTGCAGAGCGATTCGATTCATCCAGTCTTGGGTGTCGAAGAAATCCTTGAGCTGCAGAACATTGTCCGACAGGTTCCCGCTTCTGATCACGTCATTGAATACGCCTTGGCCCTGGTCCGCCAAACTCGTGTGACCGAGCCTGGCGCGCCGGAATTCGTCAAGGAATGGCTCAGCTGGGGTGCGGGCCCCCGCGCGGTCCAATTCCTGTTGTTGGGAGGCAAGGCGCGTGCCTTGTTGAAGGGCCGCAGCTATCTTTCCACGGAAGACATCGCGGCACTGGCAGCCCCGGTCCTGAGACACCGCATCGTGACCAATTTCAGTGCCGAAAGCGAGGGCATTACCACCGATCACGTCGTCGACCGATTAATCAAAGAAACACCATCGAAGGAAGGTGAACTGACACAGGACCCACGCTTCGAAAAGATTTTCGCCGCGTAATAGTCTGTCCAATCAGGCGCTACCCCCCGGTTCATTCGTCGGTGAAGGAGAGACCGGGGAATGGCGCTCGGCAGTTGATATTCCAGCCAGTACGCGCAAGCGTTCGGTTTTCAGGCGATCTTGACACACTCATTGAATCGAGCCAATCGCCTGGCGGCCAATTCAAGTCGTCGTATTTGACCATTCCATCCCCAGCACCGGCGGATATCGTGCCTCCACCCAAGACTCAACCCGATCCGGTCTTCTCTTCCCGAGTCTCCCAGCTGGAACTCAAGGCTCGACACATCGTCGAAGGCTATCTGATGGGACTTCATCGAAGTCCTTATTTCGGCCAGTCCGTCGAATTCGTACAGCACCGCGAATATGTGGCAGGCGACGACCCGCGGCGGATCGACTGGAAGATGTGGTCGAAGACCGACAAGTTCTACATCAAGCAGTATGAAGAGGATACGAATCTCCGGACGACGCTCGTGGTCGATGCCAGTGAGTCTATGCAGTTCAAAAGCGGTGACATCTCCAAATTTGACTACGGATGCACGATTGCCGCGAGCCTGGCGTACTTGCTGCTCAAACAGCAGGATGCGGTAGGCCTGACGGTTTTTGATGAAGCCATTCGTTCCCAATTGCCGCCAAGAACACAGCGTTCTCAATTGCACGCCCTGCTCTCGATGCTCGACGTGCAAAAGCCGGCCCAAAAGTCCGACCTGTACGGAGTCCTCCGCAAAATCGCCGATGCCCAATCTCAAAAAGGCATCATCGTGCTGATTTCAGACTTGTTCACTCCCCGCGACTCGCTGTTCAAAGGTCTGAAACTGCTCCGGCATCGGGGCCACGAAGTCCTGGTCTTCCACATTCTGGACGACGAAGAACTCGACTTCAACTACGCGGGGACTACGAAGTTCGAAGGCCTGGAAGCCGCCGGAGATCTACTCTGCGATCCACGCTCACTCCGCGACGGTTATCTCGAAGCCATGCGCGTCTTCCTGGAAGACCTCCGCAAGGAATGCGCCAAGCAAGTGATTGATTTCCAAACGATTCGCACGAGTGAAAGCGTGGATGCGGTTCTGCGGCATTACATTAATCATCGCTTGGGAATGCGAACCTCGGCCCGATCCTAGTGTTTGAATTCGCCTGATGCGGATGGTGAAGTACCTTTCCCTAAGGGAGTTCTTGGGAATTCACGTCAATTCCCTTGCACGATCATGCAAAACTGCGAGAATTAAGTTTGAGAAGTCGGAATATCTCAACAGAGAAGCTGCGACTTGGATTCACGATATTCTTGCCAAATCATCACGCTGCGTGCGGTTTCTAATCATTTTGGATGATTCAGATGAGGCTTCGAGAAGTATCGAGCATATGTCGACGGATGAAACGGGGACTGGTGATCCGAACACATGGCTAAGAAACTGAAAAAGGCTTCGAAGCCGTACCAGGTGTTTATCAGTCATGCCACGGCAGATAAGTGGCTTGCGACAGTCCTTTGCGAGAAGATTGAAGCGACAGGTGCCAACACCTTTCGGGATGACCGAGATATTGACGGTGGTGATGACATTCCTGAACGAATACGACTAGAGATCAGACGGTCTCGCGAATTCGTCGTTCTACTGACACCGAATTCTATTAATCGACCGTGGGTTCTGTTGGAAGTCGGCGCCGCTTGGGGATGGGGTAAACTGATACGAATTACTCCGATCTTATGTCACGCCGAAGTTGATACAATTCCTGCCATGATTCGAAGTAAAAAGGCGATCGAGATTAACGACTGCCCCAGCTTCTTGGCCGAGGTTCAGGAGAGAGTGAGGCGTTACAATGAGCAAAGCTAAGCTACTTTGCGATGTTTTTATTTCGCATAGCAGCCAAGATAAGCAATTGGCCGCCGAGATTGCCGAAGTCTTTCGAGCAAATGACTTGCAAGTTTTTACGAATGCAGAAATTCCATCCGGTGACAAAATTGAAGATGCGATCTGGGATGCAATGGCCGAAAGCCAGGCTCTCGTGATCGTCCTTTCAAATGCTGAACTCAGCGCATGGATGATGATCGAGATCGGTGCGGCGAAGGCATGGAACAAACCGATGTATGGGATCGTCTCCGATCCTTCATCGGTTAAAGTTCCAGCAATTCTCCACGATTTGCCACTCTATACACGCTCTCGATTGGACGAAGTCGCTCAAGAGATCATACGATCGTCGGAGTCTCTTTCAGAAATAGAGACCAAGATATTGATCGAAGTCTTTCACCTAATCGCCATTCCAGCAGATCAGTTAGCCCTGCAGCCCTCCCAATTGCTGAAGCTTAAAAAGGAATTTGAGAAGCGTTCTGGACGGCAGACTACTGGGGAGCAATTATTAAGAATGTTGATTCGCCTGCGGAAGAAAGGGACATTGCCGCGGTTGACCAAACCACGGCCACTTCCTCGAGCGTCTTAAGGGATCAAATTGGCGACAAAACAGCTCGCCGAACAGACTGAAACACTTAGGCGATCAACACATGAAAAACTGGAAACTTTTAAGCCGGGAGCGTGGCATCCTGGCTTATGCAGATGGTTTTCGCAGAGTCCATTTTTGAGT
>JAQGHT010000870.1 GCA_028291565.1 Planctomycetaceae bacterium
CAATTCGGATCTCGTGGACCATCTCAACAGAAATATTGATCAGATTAACTCATGTAGTTGTTATGATTCTACGATCTGGGCGGAAGGCGGGACGTTTCTTGCCCCTTCACTGACCGCTGACATCGCAATAGAACGTCCGCGTAACTTTCGTTTGAGGGCGAAAGCTCTGAATATGGATATGGTCGACTTGGGCTCGAATGAAGAACGATTCTGGTTCTGGGGCAAAGAAGAAAATGTCATTCTAACAGCGCGTCACGATCAGATGGCTGCAGCCCAGAGGCAACTGCCTCTGCCCTTTGAGCCAGATTGGCTCATTGAAGCCCTGGGAGTGATTCCGTTGGATGAACACGAAATCGAATTCGAAAAGCACCCCACGGAACCGAAACGTGTTTTCTTCCGGCGGCAACGCAAAGCCCCCGACGGTTCTCCTGTTGAAATCGTCTCGACGGTTGATACCTGTCTCGGTGTCATACTCGAACACAGTTTGCGGGACCGGAGCGGGAGAATCATTGCACTCGCGAAAATGAGTGAGCATATCCGCGACGGAAAAAAGGGGATGGAGTTGGCCCATACGGTGGCCCTCAGCTGGCCGCAGGCGAAACTGGGGCTGAAAATACGAATGGGTAAGATTGACATCGACCCCGGTTCTCTTCCACAGCAGCTGTTTCAGATGCCCGACATGAAGTGTGAGGTCGTTGATATCGGCGGCAACGGGCGAGCGGCGCAGCAAGTCGTTCATGAAGAACTTCCCCAGCGAGCACCACGCCGAGGTAAAGCCCGGTTGTAGTTGTTGAATGAAATGCCCTGCCCCGTTAATCTTGTTCACTCTATTTGAATGCCTGTAACGTGTTGGAACCGCCATCCGCGCCACTGATAAAACTCTTGCGTGATCTGCGGTTATGCACACCGTCAGATCTGCGGCGTTGTCGTGGGCGTGTGCGACGGATGGCGACCGATCTACCGGCTTTCGACTCGGTCTGGATCGATGCTCTGGTGCAAATGCACCGACTTACGCCGTTTCAGGCTCAAGTCCTTGAATCCACGACACCCAGCCGGCTGCAGGTCGGTCCGTGTGTTCTTGTCGAGCGATTGGGCGGTGGATTTCACGGAACGACTTATTTGGCCCGGGGAATTTCGCACCGGCAACTGCGCGTCCTCAAGGTCGTACGTACCGATCAAGATCGAGTGCCAGAGATCTTGATTCGTGCTCAAGCGTTGCTGGCGAACTCGGGAAAGGTTTCGCATCCGTCCATTGTCATGCCGCGGGCCTGTGAACAGATTGACGCGACGCTGGTGTTTGTCAGTCGTTATATTCCCGGCCGGACGCTGACTGAATATCTGATCCGTCGTGGACGTTTTCCAGCCCGCATGGTTTGGCAGATTGGTCGGCAACTCGCCGACGGTCTGGTGAAATTGCATGCGGCGGGTCTGGCTCATGGCGACATCCGTCCGTCCCAAGTCCGTTTGTTGACTGAGGGGACCGCGGTATTGGTTGACGCCGGCGTTACCGCAGTCTTGGAACCGGAGCTGTCGCCACATTCGCAGTTGACTCCCGAATGCTACGACTGCGTCGCGCCTGAACTGATCGGGACGGGTATCACGCCCAACGCGGGATCCGATTTGTACGCCCTGGGTTGTCTGTTATGGCAGTTGCTGGCTGGAAGGCCGCCCTTTCCAGGTGGCGATCCGCTGCAAAAACTGGCATCTCACCAGACACGCCGGATCCGTGACGTACGAGATTACGCTCCAGATACTCCAGCGCCACTCGCCGAAATGATCTTGCGCTTGACGTCGCCCAATCCGGCCGAGCGCCCTGCGAGTGCCACCGCCGTGGTCAAAACATGGGGTGGACCGCGAAGTTCCGGTCGCCGGCAACTTCGACGTTTCGTGGAAAGTTTTCAGCATCCGATCGAAGCCAATTTTCGACTCTCAAGTTTGGCGAATTCGCCCGTTGCATGGTTGCTGGCGCTGTTGTTTTGCGTTTCAGGACTGACCCTGGGAATGACTCATGAAAAGACTCGATCTCACCTGTTACACATCTGGGCCAAGCTGCCAGGAACCCCGCAAGCGTTCGTCGAGAATCCGGAGCAGCCTTTGGCCTCGTCCGTGACTTCGTCGGAAATGATCCGAAACGAGGAAATCCCCGCTGCAAATCCTATTGAATCCCTTTTGCCCTTGCCCGAGCCCAACGCTCAAGGGGTCATTGAACTCATTCACCGAGGACCATTCGCCGCCAGGAAAGTTGCACAGGTCGGCAAGCTGGTGATTCGGGCTCGGGATGGCGTTACGGCCGAAATCGTCGTCGATCGCAGCCCATTGTTATTGGTCGCGGAGAGGATCGTTTTACAAGGCGTGCAAATCCGCCGTCTAACAACTTCGACGGACCCAGCAAATCCCGCTTTGAAAGCCATTGTGCAGGTTGAGGCGCTGCAACTGGAAGTTCGAGACGCAAAGTTTCTGACTTTGCCGTTTGCAGGCGATTTTTCGTTCGATCCCCAACAGCTTCGAACAAATCAGTCTGGACCGGTGGCCTTGAGCTGGAAGGTCACAGAGGCCGCAGCGCCACAAAGTGGATTCGCGACACTCGATAATATTGTGTTTTGGGGCAACTCCCCGGCACTCGACCTTCAAAACGCCGCCAGGCAGATCGTCGCCCGTAATGTCCTCAGGCTGGGGGCCGGTGCCTTGATCAACGTGGCTGCTCCATTGGCGGGAAAAATGGATTTGAAGTTGAAGTTGGAGCACGTCACCTGTCGCCAGGCCGGTTCAGTCTTTCGATGGCTGGTTGGCGAGGATCAGCCCGGAAGGCAGAACGTGAGGATTGAATCTCAGGACTGTGTATTTGATGTCCTGCCTGGTCAGGGTGGTTTGCTGGAATTTGCCGGCGGTCGGCATGTTCCCGCCTGGGCTCGTCGGGTGAAGTTCGTCGGCGACGCCAGCCTGGTGTCGGAATTATCGGAGATCGTAGTACGTTCGGATTTGAAGACGGGCGAAATCACGTCGGTTGACAGCTCGGAACTGGAACTCGAAGGAGTGACTCAGGAAAGGTTCACGTTCCTGGGCGAATTTGGCCTGCTACCGGCGAATTCGGCGATCAATGCCGACTATAATGGAATCCGTCGGAATTCTGGCTTACCCGGTGTGGTCGCGAAGTCATTGCCCGGGCCACAGCGTTCGAAGGAACCGATTGCGGCATTGCCTCGTTCCAGCGAGCGATAATCCTGTAATGCTGGAGTTGCGCGCCATCAGGCGGCGCGGTCGGGTTACAACGGAGGTCAGTGGAGCCCGCCTCAAGGTGGGACTGCAACAGCTCCAACAAGACGAACACTTTTTTCCGAGGGCGCTGTGAGTTTGAATCCTGAGTCCGCGATTCACGAACCGCCCCCAGATGGTGAGAATCCGCCGCAACCAAAGCCGAAATGGCACGCCTGGCTACGCTGGAGATATCTGTTGCTCGCTGGATTCTGGCTCGGAATGTTTATTGGGACACACCTGCCCAAAGTTCCGCAACCGCTTCGTAAGATCTCTGATAAGACCATGCATGGCTCGGGTTTCGCGTTTCTCGCCTATCTTTTGACGTGGGCGACCTATCGCAAACCAATGTCGGCGACTCGACATTGGATTTTCATACTCACTTCGATTGCCGTCTATGGGGCACTCGATGAGTTACTGCAGATCCCCGTCGGCAGGCACTGTGATTTCAACGATTGGCTGGCCGACATGGCCGGCGCGTTTGTCGGATTGTCCATGTTTTATCTGGGGTTGAGATGCCGTATGCCGAATTCCGGCCCACTGCAGTCAAACGACGGCTGATAACAACCGATCGTTTTCGTGATGCAAAGCCCGAATCGCAAGTTTTGACGTTGCGCAGTATCAAAGCCAATGGCTGCCGGCCCGGCAGGGACAATAGCCCACCGTTTTCAACAGTGGGGCCATCTCACGTGTTTCCAAAATTCTCATTTCAGTTCGGGTGAAGTATAATCTCGGGTCTCTCGAGTCAATGAATGACACTCATCACTGCGGATTGAATCTTATGGCGAAGGCCAAACCCAAGTCTGTCGTCGAAACAGTACCGACCTCCGGCGCGAATGACGCGAAAACAACGGTGGTGAGCACGAAGTCCGCCAAGAACGTCGCGAAAGCTGGGGCACTGGGCGCCACGAAGCTTCAAGAGCAGGCATTAAGAATCGCGGCCGGCCTGGCTCGGACATATCCTGACGCAGAATGTGCGTTACATCATTCGGGCACGTTTCAACTCCTGGTCGCAACGATCCTCTCCGCACAGTGTACGGACGAGCGAGTGAATATGGTGACGCCAATCCTGTTTGCCAAGTACCCGACTCCTGCGTTTTTGGCCAGTTCGAAACAGGAGGATGTCGAAGAGATCATTCATTCGCTGGGCTTTTTTCGAGCTAAAGCGACTAACATTCGCGGCATGGCGCTGGCGCTTGTGGACCGCTACGCGGGCGAAGTGCCCCGAGAACTGGAGCAATTGATCGAGCTTCCCGGTATCGGACGGAAAACGGCCAATGTCGTCCTGGGGACTTCATTTGGTATTGCGACTGGAGTTGTTGTCGACACACATGTGAAACGGCTGACACGTTTACTGGGACTGACGCAATCCAGTACCCCTGAGCAAATCGAACGCGATTTGATGAAACTGCTGCCGTCCAGCGAATGGGTCAACTTCGCGCATCGCCTGATCCATCACGGCCGCCGGATCTGTGTGGCCCGGCGGCCGAAATGTGAGGAATGTCCTTTATTGCCAGACTGCGCCCGCGTTGGATTGCCGCCCCTGAAGTAGAATAGGTCTGGGCAAATGCCCAAGTCTCGTACGGCAAATCGAACTTGACCTGCCGAGGAGCCATTTCGGTGTATGGTCCAAAGTCTAAGAGTCGAGCCCCAGGAATTGACGAAGGAGCTGCTTAAGGACGGCGACTTTGACTGAAAGACTCGATTCGTGGACCGCAACGACCTGCAGCAGGTCAGTGGATGACTCAAAGCCGAAATGGATCGCTATACCTAATTTCGTATAGCACTTGCATCGGCTACTCGCATGCAGCCTTTACCAGAGCTTTTCCTGCTCCTGTTTGTGGCTCCAGAAGCGTTTTCCAGGGTGTGGATTTTCACCATTTCACTGATGGCAGTCAAATCGTATCCTGTGATGTGTGCACTGCCTGTCTGTTGCCCTTCACTTGGATTGCGAAATACCCGCCGAATGCTTTCCGGGTGGAGCAAAACCCAAATTTGATTTTTTGTAATCAAGTCATAATCCGTTTGTTTGTATCGTGGCTGCGTGGTATAGTCATGTTCCTTTACACCACTGGATTCACGCTACGGGGTCGTCCGAAAACGCCACAAAGCGTTTCGGCTTAGCGCTCGGGCGGCGAGCTTCAGCGTTCCAGTCAAGCAAAAGCCGTTCACTGCGGAGCGAACTGATCCAGTTCGAAATGAAATAGCACGATACGTCGGGCTTGAATTCGCGCCGGCAGGCTGGGCGGGGATTGTTTTCCGGCATTCGATACAAGTCGAAATCAAGGATAAGTCTCGAGCAGCATGGCCGAAATTCAATCCAGATGTGAACAAATCGCAGCTTAGTGACGAAAAATCGACCAGAAGCTTCGACCAACCGTGGAGCAACTGCATGTGCCCTATGCCTCGGAATCCCCAATTTCAAAACGCCGAATCGGGAGGCTCGAAACCCTGGTTTGTGATTTTGCTGGTGTTGCTTGGGTTGGTAGCCGGCTTTCCTGTATTAGGACAGTCTGTGAAAACCAAATCGACGCCGACGATCACTCAATCTTCCAAAGATCAAGCAGTCAAAGAAAAATTGAAACCTGCCGCAGCGGCGATCAGGGTCGAGGAATCTTTGGATTTTGCCGCGAAACCGGAAGTTTCATTGCTTTCGCCCTTGTTAATCTATTCGGCGATTTTGTCCAATGACGGAGCGTGGGCTGCCGCGGGAGTCAGTGACTGGACCAAGCCTGGTGAGCTGATTTTGTGGGATGTGGCAACACGTCAAGTGAAGTATCAGCTCGCCTTCAAGCAGGGAGTTCGCGCCTTGGCGTTTTCGCCAGACAATCGCCTGCTCGCGGCCGGGACTTACACAAATGAAGTGGTGCTCGTGGATGTCGCGAAGTCCACCTTATTGGCACGCTGGACCGCGCACGCCGGGGGTGTTAATGGGTTGGCATTTTCCCCAAACGGAAAACTGCTGGCAAGTGCCTCCGTGGATCGCACTGTAAAGTTGTGGGACGTGATTTTGTCGAGCAAGCCGACCGAGGGGCTTCCCCTGCGCGCCACGCTGTCAGGGCACACTGACATGATTTTCACTCTGGGCTTTGCATTGGATGGAAAGACGCTGTATTCCGCAGGAAAGGACCAGAAGGTTTTTCTGTGGAATGTCGAGACGCGACAACTCACGACCGTTTGGGAGGATTTCCAGTCGGTCATCGAGTCTCTTGCCGTGTCACCCGATGGGAATTCGGTGGCACTGGGACTATGGAATGGAACTGTGGAACTTCGAAACACCATGGACGGATCTGTGTCCGCCAAGCTGAACCATTCGACAAAGGGATCATTTACGACCAGCGTCCGATTTGCCAAAAGCAGTCCGATACTTGCATCCGCGGCGGCAGATGGGGTCATCAAGATTTGGGAATTACCTGAAGGCCGGCCTGTGACAGAGATCGCAGCCCATCAAGGGCCGGCTTTCGCCTGCGCGTTGACTGCCGACGGCAGCCGCCTGCTCTCGGGTGGATTCGACGGGCAGGTGTATCTGTGGGATCTTAAGACTAAAAAACGCCTGTTCCAACTGCAGCAAAGTGAAGAAAAGAGCGAAACGAATGCGGCCATCATGGCTATGACGTGGGCCCGAGATCGTTCGCTGTTTGTGACGTCCCACGCGGACGGATCGATTCGGGTGCGTCTCCCCAAAACTGGACGGACTTTGAAATTGATTGCCCAGTCAATCAATCGAAATTCATTGGCACTTTCGCCGGACAACAAGTTCCTCGCCGCGGCGGGGCAAGATCCTGTTGTTTCATTGTGGGACATTTCTGGCGAGATCGGCCAGCCCGTACTGCTCAAAGGTCACACGACGCCTGCAACGAGCGTCGTCTTCACGATCGATGGCAAGCGGGTCTTCGCGGGGGCCGCTGACGGCTCCGTGCGAGAATGGAAAACGACCAATGGTATTGCTGGACTGGTCCTCGAAGCTGGAAAGGAACCGGTTCTGAGCTTGGATTGCGCGGCGGACGGGAATTGGTTGGCCGCGACTCAGGGAGCGGACATTCCACTTTGGAATCTGAGTCAGTTAGAGCGTCGGCCCTGGCTGACGCTTCCTGGCCAGCATGGACCGGTTTCAATTCTCGCGTTCGCACCGAATCAACCACTGCTGGCATCGACGACCGATGACAATCGAATACTCTTATGGAACCTGGCACGCCTGAAGCCAGCAGGCGCAAAGGTCTCCGCAGACAATATTGATCGTCGTTTGCTGAGCGGACATGAAGGGACTGTCACGTGTCTTTCGTACTCGATGGGGGGAAAATGGCTGGCATCAGGTAGTCAGGACAGGACGGTCCGGCTTTGGTCGACGGATACTGGCCGACTGCTTCAAGTGTTGAAAGCGGATAGTTCCAGTCAGTCTGTGGCGTTCGGAACGGATGCGTCAACTTTATCGGCCGTGGCGCGTGAAAAGGCGTTGAGAACCTGGCGTGGATCTCCTTCAATTTCATTTGCCCCGAAAGAAGGACGCTACATCAAACTCAAATCACTGTCCGAAGTGACGGGTGGACCATGCGCTGTCGTGGCCGAAATCAGAGTGTTGGAGGATGGGGCGTTTATTTCCAATCAGGACTGGAAGCTGGTCTCGGTGGACGCGGCGGATGCGAAATTACCAGGCACACTGGCATTCGACGGCAGGCCAGAGACACACTGGCACACACCGTACCAATCTGACGTGGTCTTGCAACCTCACCACATCGTGATTGATCTTGGCAAGACTTATCGCCTGAGCGGCTTGTCTGTACTGCATCGGAGTGATATCTGGGGGCCAAACGGTTCGATCAAAGACTATGAATTCTATGTGGGGAATGATGTGCAGGACTTCGGGCGACCCGTTTCCAAAGGGCAATTCGCCGCGCCGGTTCTTAAGAAATAGAGTTCATCGAGTGCTGACCCGTCGGTGCCGTTTGCATCACAACTGAGAACGTGACGTCATGACCAAGTATATCAAGACTTCTGGACGCGTGAGTTTACGCAGCGGTTTTACGGTCATTGAGCTGCTGGTTGTCATCGCGGTGATTTCACTGCTCTGCAGCCTGATTCTGCCGGGAGTGCTGAGCGCGCGTGGCGCCGCCCGAAGGGTTCAGTGCAAGTCGAATCTCAAGAACGTTGGGCTGGCTCTTTATTCGCAGGCTCAAAACAAGGGCCGATTTCCCTCAGGTGGTACTTTCAGTTCAATAACACCTGACGGGTATTCCAATTGGGTGCAGGAGATCCTGCCATTTCTGGAACGCAACGACATTGCGGAGTTATGGCATAGTGATCAGCCTTACAATAGTCCGGAGAATCTGGTTTTAGCGAACACGCGAATTCAAGTTCTCGAATGTCCTGACGACATCACGGTTGTCCCTTCTTTCGGGAATCTCAGCTACGCGGCCAATGGTGGGTTCGCGTGGACATCCGCAGGTGAGTGTCCTGCAACTTTGCACGCCCTGGCGTCCCCGGTCCAATGGGCGGTTGCCATCGATTTGAATGGAGACGGGAAAACTTGCGCAAATGATACCTATGTTCCCATGGTTGGAACGGATCATGATTTGATGTTGCGTTCAGGTATGTTTTTCATGGAGAGCTATCCTCCCGGCACTGGAATTCGGCGAGCGCACACAATTGATTCCGTCCACGATGGGCTGACGAATACCTTGCTTGTGCTCGAGAATTATCGAGCGGGATATGATCCGTTCTTCCCCGATTTCGGCGGCTGGTCCAGTCCCGAGGCGTGGAGAACGTGCGTTTTTGTCAGCGGATATACGTGCGATAAACTTCAGTGCAGCGCAGCGAACGTGGACTTTTCCCGGGCGAATTCCAGACAAATTCCGTATCAGTGGGAATCAATCAATTTCGGACGAACTCAGCCTGAAGGCCGGGCCCCCTGGCCCAATTCGTTTCACATGGGCGGATTTCATGCAGTGTTCGGGGATGGACATGTTCGGTTTTTTTCCGAGCAGTTGGATGGCCGCGTTTATGTTGCATTAATGAGTCCTCAGGGAAGCCGGATCAATGGTCCCCTCAGTCAGAGTTTAGTTTCCGCAACGGACTATTAAGGCCACTCCACCCTATTTGATTTTTCTGTCGTCACATTTTTCTCTCAAACATCTTCTCCGTTCACGATTCGGGCCAATCAGAACTCTTGAATTTGTGGTACAGCTATTGCAAATTGATGTGAAGTGACGCTGCCCAATTAGAAAGCCGCGTGGTATGGCATCGACGAACGCTGACGACGGGGAGGCTGCGGTAAAATGGTACGTTGTAGATGAAAGCGGCGGCTTGCTCGGCCCCTTTTCGACGACAGAACTTGCTGTTCAGGCTCAGTCCGGGCAGTTGACTGGGGATCAACAGCTCCGAAAAGTCGGCTCCTCGGTGACCGTCGCCGCACGGCGACTTGTATTTTTGAAGTTTCCGGCTCAGGCGGCATCGCCCAAGAAGACTGGCGTATCCTCTCCGGCTCGTTCCAGTCGTGAACCGTTGCAGCGCAGTGTCGCTGCGGATAATGACGTTAATGGGGTCGAGTCCATCGATCCTGAGGAGGACTCGGCAGAGCCCGCGCGTCGGGGCCCATGGTCGCAGTCGATATCGGACCAGATTGGGTCGAAGTTCTTAATATTGAGCGTGGGATTGGTGCTTGGATTTTTCGCAGGTGGCTGGTGGAATTCGCAACCGGACATCTTTCCGGCCCCGCCCGGTCATGTTACCGAAGCGGGCAATGTCGTCGTACGAAAGGAAGATTCCAGACCGGCCAAGCCTCAGATTCTGACGTTGAGAAATGTTCCAAAGGATCGCCGTGTTCCCCTACCTGGATTGGAAGGCATCGATCCTG
>JAQGHT010000885.1 GCA_028291565.1 Planctomycetaceae bacterium
GAACGCTCTCGTTTATCTCGGACGGCAAGTGCGGGCCAACGCGTACCGTCCAGACGCGGTGTCAGTATTGCATGTGCTGTGCCAAAGCCACAAAACATGATCGTTGGATTAAACCTTGCGTTTCGCCGCGATTTGTTGCGCCTCGATCAAGAGCTGTAGATAAACGCTGTATCGTTTTGCTTCAATTGAAGCGAAATGCTGCGGTGCATTTTGCAAAAGGTGCTGCAAAATCGAATTTGTCCATACTGCGTCTCGAATTGTGTACAATTATCATTACGGCCGCATCGCTGGTCCCGAGTGATTGGGGGAGCAGTATATATCACACACGGTTACAAATGAGATGTTTGATCGCGGGGATCAGTATTGAAAAAGACTCATTCGTGTCCGCGAACAGCATAAGTCACGTGCTCTTGGAATCATACGGCGGGTATCTTGAAGCTGAAACGACAACCTGAAGACTTTCAGGTCGAGGAACTGACAGACTTCCGCACGGACGGAGGTCCCTTCGCATTCTACCGCTTGTCGAAGCGGGCCATGGGAACCCCCGAAACGATCGAGGAAATCCTCCGCCGGTGGAAATTGCCCCGGGACCGGGTTTCTTACGGGGGGCTCAAGGACAAACATGCCCTAACCACGCAGTTTGTCACGATTTTTCAAGGTCCGCGCCGCGATCTCCGCGAGCACGCATTCGAAATGATCTATGTCGGGCAGGCCTCTCAACCATTCACTCCGCAGTTTATCTCCGGTAATAAGTTTCTCGTAACGCTGCGGTCCCTCCAGCCTGACGCCGTTAAACAAGTCATTGATGCACTTGAGTTTGTCCGCCGGGATGGCATCCCAAATTACTTCGACGACCAACGATTTGGATCGGTGGGGTTCTCCGGCGAGTTTGTGGCTCAACCATGGTGCCTGGGGAATTACGAACGCACCATCTGGCTCGCTCTGGCCGATGCCAATGAGCACGACCGTCCCGACGAACGGGCTGAAAAGCAGGCCTTACGGGATCATTGGGGCAACTGGCAGGCGTGTAAACGTGCCCTGAGACCGTCCAATCGGCGCAGCATTATCACCTTTCTCGCCGACCGGCCGGATGACTTTCGTGGTGCTGTCGGGCGTCTGCGCATCGATTTGCGAGGCATCTATCTGGCTGCATTTCAAAGTGCGATGTGGAATCGTCTGTTGGCGGCCTGGATCAAAGCGGAATGTCGGCCCGACCAATTGGTGCCGGTCAGTCTGAAACTCGGGCCCGTTCCGTTTTTTGAGGCCCTGGATGACGCTCAACGCACCCATTTGCAGGGTACTACTTTGCCGCTGCCGTCCGCGCGAATCAAGTTAGAACCCGGGCCGGTGGCGACCATCATGGACGACATTCTCAAGGATGTGGGCTTGGAATTGCGGCAAGTTCGCGTGAAGTATCCGCGAGATAGTTTCTTCTCCAAAGGAGATCGCAAAGCCGTGATCCCCTTGAATAAGATCGAATCACTCGTCGCCGCCGATGATATCGACGTGGGACGCCAGAAGATTCGCCTGAACTTTGAACTGCCGCGGGGCTCCTATGCCACAATTCTGGTGAAACGCCTGACAGAACTGAATTCTCTGGTACCAAAACTCGAAGACGCGGAGCCTGAGGACGATTCCAGCGAGCATGAATTTCTGGACCTCTGACATACGTCTATCGCGTCGTGCTACCGTGCGTCGTTATCCCATTTGAAAAACCGTGCGTCGTGGCCGGTCAATCCTGCGGGTTGCGTTTCCTGACATTCTGTAACACAATTGCAAATCAGATCTTTATCACTTGATGGATGAAGAAAGCTCCCCGCTTTTTGCGGCGGGAGACATTCAGACTTGTATTGTACTGCATCAATTTGGGGCGAATCGGCATGCTCAGGCTTGAATTCCGTTCCTGGTTTCGTCGCAGCATTTTCGGGGTAATTGCGTTGGCGCAGTGGGTCTGCGCTGGACTGGCGAACGAACCCGAACAGAAACAGCCATTCCCCGCCGCAGCCGACTACGATGCCTTCGTCAAGATTTCCGATCGCGATCACTGGTCTTTCAAGGCTGTCATCGCTCCCCCCATTCCGACCGTGAAGCAGCGTGAGTGGGTTCGAAATCCTATCGATGCGTTTGTTCTCGCAAAGCTGGAAGCACAGGCCTGGAGTCCCAATCCGCCTGCGCTGCCACATCAATTGCTGCGGCGGATGCATCTCGATCTCACGGGGTTGCCGCCGACGCTGCAGGAACAAGTCGAGAATTCCGAAATTACGCTGGATCGTCTGGTGGACGACCTGTTGTCTCGGCCCGCCTATGGCGAACGGTGGGGACGGCATTGGCTCGATCTGGTGCGTTACGCTGAAACGAATGGCTATGAACGCGACGGCACCAAACCGAATGTCTGGCGATATCGCGATTATGTGATTCAAGCCTTCAATTCCGATAAGCCCTATGATCGATTTATACTGGAACAACTCGCGGGCGACGAGCTTGCCGCCCGAACGACCGAAACCGTCATCGCAACGGGCTATTATCGGCTGGGGCCCTGGGACGACGAGCCCGCGGATCCCAAAGAAGATCGATATGACCAGCTGGAAGATATGGTCAGCACCACGTCGCAAGTATTTCTCGGACTCACTCTGGGGTGTGCACGTTGCCATAACCATAAATTCGAACCGTTCAGTACTCTGGATTACTACCGGATGGCGGCGATTTTCAACACGCTGCAACGACCACAAAATGGTCGTAGTGATCAGGATTACCCCGCCGGAAGCCGTGACCAGTTGGCGGATGAGGTGAAACGCGATCAAGCCATTCAACAACTGCAACTGCAGATCAATGCCAAACGAGATGCCTTTCGAACTTCATACCTGGCCAGCGCCAAATCCCAGAGCAAACTTTCCGCAATGGTGCTGGACGCATTTCGAACGGCTCCGGACAAGCGAAATGAGGACCAGAAAAAACTTGTCCAGCAACATCAAGCCGCGCTTGATCAGGAATTGGCGGCCGCTTTACCTGCTGCGATTCAATCTGAGATCCAGTTGCTGCTGAACCAGCAGGCCGCGGCTCGACAGGCCCTGCCGGACTTACCTCGAGGCTATTTCTATGTCGAGCCCGGCGTAAATCCGCCGGTCACACATGTACTGCTACGCGGAAAGTCCAGCGCACCGGGTGTCGTCGCGGAACCCGGCCTTCCGAGTGTGCTGGTGCCGCAACAGCCCGAGTTCACCGCATTAAACGGCCAAACCACAGGCCGCCGTCTGAAATTGGCGAAGTGGCTCGCGAGCTCCCAGAATTCACTGACCGCCCGAGTCCTGGTCAATCGTGTCTGGCAATTCCATTTCGGCGAAGGACTGGTTCGTTCACCCAGTGATTTCGGTGTCATGGGCTCTGACCCGACGCACCCGGAATTGCTTGACTGGCTCGCCGACTGGTTTGTGCATGACGGGCAATGGTCGATCAAAAAACTGCACCGCTTGATCATGTTGAGTAATACCTATCGCATGAGTAAGGCTTGGAATCCGGCGTATGGCATGGTTGATCCCGCTAATGAACGGCTGTGGCGTTTTCCCTATCGTCGTATGGAGGTCGAACCGTTATGCGATTCAATGCTGGCCGTCAGCGGTCAATTGAATCGTCAAATGTTTGGCCCCAGCATGTATCCCGCGGTTCCCCGGCAGGCTCTGGAAGGTCATAGCGATCCCAATGCCATCTGGAAACCGTTCGATGAACGCGATGCCTCTCGGCGGACTGTTTATACATTCATTAAGCGCTCGCTGGTTGTTCCGCTGTTGGAAGTTCTGGATTTGTGTGATACCGTCCGCTCCTCGGCGCAACGCAATATTACAAGTGTCGCTCCACAAGCATTAACACTGCTGAACGGCGATTTTGTAAACCGTCAAAGCGTTCATTTCTCGAAACGACTGGAGCGTGAGGCCGGCTCCGCTCCGAAGCCGCAGATCGAACTGGCCTGGCGTCTGGCGTTCTGCCGTGAACCAACAACTCTCGAAATGACTTCAATGCTGACATTCCTCGACCAGGAGACACTGGCGCTGCAAAAGAGCCGTCCTGGAATCACCGAAGCCGAGGCGCGGCATCTGGCCCTCGTCCAGATGTGCCGGGCGATTTTTAATCTGAACGAGTTTGCATATGCGGACTGAGGGTGCGGACATGCGATTTCTACAATCACGATTTTCTCCCAATCTGACCCCTTGCGGACGGACGCGGCGCGAGTTTCTCTGGGAAGTGGGCGGCGGATTTGCTGGGCTGGCGCTCGTCGATTTATTGACCCGGGATGGGTTCTTTTCGAAGGTACAAGCCGCAGAAACATCACCCAAATCCGACTATCTCCTTGCCTCGAAGCCTCCACATTTCGCCGCACGCGCCAAACACGTCGTCTTTCTGTTTATGAACGGCGGACCAAGTCAGGTCGACACATTTGACCCGAAACCCGAACTCGCCAAGTTCGACGGTACCGCCTACAAAGGCAAAGCGGTCGTGGGTTCCAACGGGCGACCGGTCGGGCATCTGATGAAGTCTCCGTTCGAGTTCCAGAAGTACGGCCAAAGCGGTCTGGAAATCAGCAGCCTGTACCCGCATTTGTCGAAATATGCTGATGACCTGTGCGTGATTCGTTCCATGCACGCAGATACCGCCGCGCATGCGTCGGGCTGTTTGCAAATGAATACGGGCAGTGTTCTGATTGGGAAACCCTGCCTGGGGACCTGGCTCAGTTACGGATTGGGTTCCGAAAACGAAAACCTGCCCGCGTTCGTGGTAATGACCGACCCCCGCGGCGGACCAATCGGGAGTGCGTCAAACTGGACCGCGGGATACATGCCAGCCGCTTATCAAGGAACTTTGTTTCGCAGTGGTGGAACTCCCTTGTTGGATTTGGCGACGCCAGAAGGAACGACGGATCAGACTCAACGCCGCACTTTGGATTTGATCAAGACACTCAACGAAGAACATCAGCGGGAACGACCCGGGAATTCAGAACTCGCCGCCCGGATCATGTCCTACGAACTCGCCTATCGGATGCAGACCACAGCTGCGGATGTCGTCGATCTGGAACAAGAGACGCCTCAAACGCGTGACATGTATGGTCTGGGAAACAAACTGACCGCTGACTTTGGGCGTAAGTGCCTGACCACCCGCCGATTGCTGGAACGTGGAGTCCGGTTCGTGCAACTTTATTCAGGCGGCGGACACATTGAGGATACCTGGGACGGGCATAATAACTGTATCACGAATCATCAACTGCATGCCGGCGAGACAGATCAACCCATCGCGGCCTTGATCGCCGACTTAAAACGTACCGGTTTGTGGAAGGACACGTTGCTTGTCTGGGGTGGCGAGTTCGGACGGACTCCCACGAGTGAAGGTCTCGGAAAACCCGGCCGCGACCACAATTGGCAAGGTTTTACCATGTGGCTGGCGGGTGGTGGAATCAAAGGGGGGCAGGCGATTGGTGCCACGGATGAAGTGGGCTTCAATGCCGTGGAAGATCGCTGTCATGTTTCAGATTTGCATGCGACCATTCTGCATCTGATGGGCTTGGATCACGAGCGACTGAGTTACTTTTATCAGGGTCTGGATCAGCGACTGACGGGAGTTGAACACCACAAAGTGTTTAAACAGGTTTTGAATTAGCGATCTGTTTCAAGCAGTTCATCCTCAAGGCGCCTCCGTGAACGACTTCCATAGCCAATTTCGTGAGAAATTGGGGCGGTTCACTCCGTTTCCGCGCAAAAACTTGGACACCTTTCGGGAAACCTCCGCCACCGGGCTTGCCCCGGTGGGTCCACGGCCTATGCACTACTCCTGTTTGCCCTTTTTCAAGGAATTCAATTTCCGAAGTGTTGCAAAGGCCGCGGCCCCACCCTCACGAACGGGATGGCGGGAGATCAGCGATTCGTGTCAAAACAACCGAAAACTTGAACTCTGCCAGAATTTCAACAGGGATTGTCCAGAACGAGTGCCTATTTTGTCGATAAATCGGAGAGCAGCCACCATACCATCTTTTCTGGCGTTGATATTTCTACAACTGCCGGAAAACACATGCTGATGAATGTGGTGTGATGTCAACCGGGGGCGATTGTGGAGTTCTATTCCCATCTGCGCGAGCACATGGGATGGTACTTGAAGGTCAGACGCAGTTGAGCGTGTGGAACGAAGAGCGAATCTTGGGGCCGGGCGAGTTGTACGTGATTCCGGGGGGAGTCGTACACAAAGTCGTTGCTCTCAATAACTTCGTGAAGGCTTTGGACTTCTTTCATCCGGTCCGGGAATTGTATTTGTGATCAAAAGTGGCTCGGAAACGCTGCGCTTGTCACGACCTCAAATCTTGAGGTTTCTGGCTGCCGTTGTTTTTCTGAGTGCGATCACCACTGGCTGTCAATTACCCAACCGGATGAAGCTTTCCAAATCCGGTTCGCCGCAATATGAAAAGGCGAACATTGTCTATCGGCTGGACGGCGAGCTGCGTCCACTGCCTCTGTCTGATACGGAAATCAAACCGCTTTCGTTCGACGATGCCGTTTCGGCAGCACCGCTCGCTTCGAATCCCGGATCAGATTGGTCGACGGCCACTCTTTCCGTGCAATATCCCCATCCCGACGGAACTCCCGAACTGGCTCGGGCGACATTGCGGCTGTCAGCCTCACCGCTCGGTGGCACCGGACTGGGGATTTCTCAGGCCAGTCGCTGGTTGGGAAAAGGCCGCTCGATCGAGCCCTCAATACTTGGCGAAGCGGCAAAACCCCCTCAACGGGACGACGAAATCTGGATCCTGGATCTGCCCAAGCAGGAGTTAGATCTCCTGGTGGCCGATTTGCGAAAGAGCGGCTTCTTTCAAGCTCAAACACGCACCGAGTCCGGGACAAAACTCGACGTTCAATTGGATTCTGCTCGCGTGAACAAGGAGTGGAGTCCCGAACCGCGACTCGATCAATTCATTTCCCGTGTCTACGTGGAAGGCCGCCTGGGAGGTCTCGTCGCGTGCGAAACTCCAGACGAACATAACGGCGTCATCGCGGGAAGATAATACCGCCTGCGACCCATGTCAGATTAAAGGCTTGCGCATCGATTACTGTCGCAAGATATCGACACCGGAATTGGTGATTGGTCACTTGTCATTCGTCATTTGTGAAATACCCTTTCGCCCCAAGTGACTCATGACAAATGACCAATGACAATCCTCGCAAAAGCGTCATGACCAATGATTCCGACAGAAATCATTGGGAGGATCCCTAACTCCCATAGAACTTTGACGCGTTGTCGTGGAACAACTTCTTGCGGTTCACTTCAGTGAAATCGGCCGTGATGGTTTGTAAGGCTTGGACCCATTGACGGTAGGTCGCGGCCAACGTGCAGACGGGCCAGTCTCCACCAAACATGATTCGATCTGAACCGAAAGTCTCCATGGAATAATTCATGTTCGGCGCGAGATCTTCCGGCTTCCATTCTTTGGGTTTCGCCGACGCAATCAATCCCGAAATCTTACAGACGACATTGGGGCGAGCCGCAAATTCCTTCATTCCCTGTTTCCACTTGGTTCGCAGTGCGTCATCCTTCGATTGGACGCTCATATTGCCGCAGTGGTCGA
>JAQGHT010000617.1 GCA_028291565.1 Planctomycetaceae bacterium
CTGATCGCTGAGAATCCATTTTGGGGGGCGATCTGGCTGCCAAGGAATCAGCTGACTTCAATTTACGATCGCGACGGTTGTCGAGGTCAGCACGCAAACAAGCCCTACACGTCGCGTAAGTTATACAAACCACCTTACCCCACTTCAGAACATGCAAAACACGGGAAATAAGCAGACAAAATGTCATTGCAACGCAAAATTCCCGTGATCGGAGTCGTCGGCGGAATTGGTTCCGGAAAAAGTTTTTTTGCTCAGACTCTTGCCAAGCAAAAAAATGTCGTTATCGTGGATGCTGACGTGGTTGGTCATCGGCTTCTGTTACGCCCTGAAATTCGGCAACGAATTCGGGAACGATTCGGTGACGAGGTTTTCGCCGCAGACGGCAGTATCCAACGACGCTCCCTGGCCAAGATGGTCTTCGGGGACAGCCCCGAGCAAGTTCGATCCAAGGCTGATCTCGAAGCCATAGTCCACCCCCCCCTCGCTGCGGAACTTCAACAGCAGATCACGGCGGCTCAAGCTGCCGGGTGTGCCGATGCGATTATCCTGGATGCCGCGATTCTCCTGGAAGCTGGTTGGCGCGATTTTTGCGATGCAGTGGTGATGATCGAAGTTTCCCCGGAAATTCGCCTGCAACGAGTGCAGGCAAATCGCGGTTGGACGGAAGCCGAGTTTCGCGCCCGTGAAGGCAACCAGTTATCGGTCGAGCAAAAGCGAGCCGCCGCCGATTACGTGGTGGTGAACAATGGCAACAGAGATAGTGCTGCTGAAAAAAATGGCCCCGAAAATGAAAAGCCGGGCGATGAACTGACGCAAAGATGTTTGCAAGTATTTAAATGTATCATGAATTCAACCCACTGATTCGCAGACGCACCCACACTGATATCCCATCCTGAGTGTCCACCTCATTGATTTCCCTGCTAACTAGATAAAGATTCGCCGATCTGTTCTAGAATAGCTTGACGTTTGTCCGCAAATCTCGTTCGATCCGCAGCCATCAGCCCGAGGCTTGCGATCGTTCAACATAAATTACTGACGCCCGACTCAAATCTGCCCCACGCCTGTCATCAATTCACTAGTGTTCCCCCAGTCAAAAAACTGTTCGTGTGTCAGTCGGTCCCATTTTCTGGATCGTGAATGATTTCAGTTCTGAATTCGACCCAGCATTTCCAATCTATCGCCTCTCGCCGGTTTTGGACCTTCAACGTCCTGCAATTGAAGAGTGAACATCGTGAAACGTAGTGATCCTGCCCCATTGTCTCGAATCCGTACCGGTGAGAATTCGCCGCTGGGCAACAAGCTCAGCCGTGCTCGTGCCGGCCGTTCTGATACCGCGCGCCCTCAGTCGGAACAGGAGGAAATCGTGGCTGATGACCCCGACGATTTCGGCCCGACACTGGACGCGGAACAACCACCGGCGCCGCCTTATCCCGATGACGACGACATTGATGAGTACGATGCCCTGGCGGAATCAGAGTCGGAAGACCGCTATGACGAGATCAAAAAGGGCGAGATTCACATCGCTGAGCTCCAGCGGATGACGATGCAGCAGTTGCTTGCTCAAGCCCGCAAAGAGCAACTCAGCGACTACACCGGTCTGAAAAAACAGGACTTGATCTTCAAGATCCTGAAAGAGCGGACCAAGATGAACGGCTTGATGTTCGGTGAGGGAACGCTGGAAATCCTGCCCGACGGATTCGGTTTTCTCCGCAGTCCGGATTATCACTACCTGCCCTGCCCGGACGATATTTACGTTTCGCCCAGCCAGATTCGCCGCTTTGGATTGCGAACCGGCGCCACGGTCGCCGGTCAGATCCGCCCGCCAAAAGAAAACGAACGCTACTTCGCGCTCTTACGCGTCGAAGCGATCAGTGGACAAGATCCCAATATCCTGACCGAAAAGGTCTTTTTCGACGATTTGACGCCGCTCCACCCGGAACGCCGGCTGCGACTATCGGCTGATCCCGAACAATTGAGCACGCGTATCGTCGATCTGGTCGCTCCCATCGGCATGGGTCAGCGAGCCCTGATCGTATCGCCCCCACGAGCCGGCAAGACGATTCTGTTGCAACAACTGGCGAAATCCGTAATCCGAAACCATCCGGATGCGTACGTCATCATGTTGCTGATTGACGAGCGTCCGGAAGAAGTCACCGAAATGGAGCGGCAGGTCAAAGGCCCCAACTGCGAAGTCATCAGCAGTACCTTTGACGAGCCTCCCAGCCGCCACATCCAGGTTTCCGAAATGGTGATCGAGAAGGCCAAGCGAATGGTCGAATACGGTCACGACGTGGTGATTTTCCTCGATTCGATCACGCGCCTGGCCCGTGCCTGGAATACAGAATGTCCGCACTCGGGCAAGATCCTGACGGGCGGCGTGGACGCGAACGCCTTGCAGCATCCGAAGCGATTTTTCGGTGCCGCCCGAAACGTCGAAGAGGGTGGCAGCCTGACAATCATCGCCACAGCGCTGGTTGATACTGGCAGCAAGATGGATGAAGTGATTTTTGAAGAATTCAAGGGCACCGGTAACACAGAACTGCACCTTGACCGCCGGATGGTCGAAAAACGAATCTGGCCAGCCATTGACGTGAATCGATCCGGTACGCGACGTGAAGAACTGTTGATGAGCGAAGATGAGCTCCGCCGAGTCTGGATTTTGCGTCGCGTCTTGCACGACATGAATCCGGTCGAAGCCATGGAACTCCTGACGAACCGGATGCGACGCACAAAAACCAACGACGAGTTCTTGGGCACAATGAATCTCACGTGAGTTGAATAGCAGAGAAATAGACATCCTATGCCGCAGATTTTGTCGGGCCGATTGATTGCCGGAACTGAAGCGTATGCCATCGTCGTGGCAAGGTTTAATGACCTTGTGACTCAGCGTCTGCTGGACGGGGCGCTCGATACCTTGCGTCGGCACGGCGTCGCTGAAGAAAGCATCACTGTTGCCTGGGTTCCAGGCTCTTTTGAGATTCCCTTGGCCGCGGAAGCGTTAGCCAAGACTCACAAATTTGGAGCCGTGATTTGTCTCGGCGCAGTCATTCAAGGCCAGACAACACACCACGAGTACATCAATCACCAGGTCGCCGCGGGCATTATGCGACTGAACCATGAGTACGGCATTCCTGTCTCATTTGGTGTGCTGACCTGTCAAACGATGGAGCAGGCGCTGGATCGCGCTGGCGGAAAAGCCGGCAACAAGGGACACGAAGCCGCCTTGGCGGCCATCGAGATGGTCCAGCTTCTCGCCACCATCACGCCAGGACAGGTTTAGCCGCAACATTGACCAATCCCGAATCCACCTGCGTCCGATCTATACGACGCACGGTTAAGAATGAGACGTTTAATCGCGGGGATCAGCATTGAAAAAGACTCATTCGTGG
>JAQGHT010000899.1 GCA_028291565.1 Planctomycetaceae bacterium
CTTGATGCCGAGCAGATTCGCGACAACGCCTTGTTCGTCAGCGGATTGCTGAATCTCAAGATGGGCGGCCGCGGCGTCCTGGCCTATCAACCCCCAAACATCTGGGAACCTGTCGGATACTCTGACAGCAATACTCGCTATTACCAGCAGGATCACGGCGACGCGTTGTACCGCCGCAGCCTGTATTCCTTCCTGAAGCGGACCGCGCCTCCACCGTTCATGAGCAACTTCGACGCTCCGAACCGCGAGCAGTTTTGTACGAAGCGAGAACGCAGCAATACACCTCTGCAGGCCCTGCAGTTGATGAATGACGTGCAACACTTCGAAGCATCTCGGGCCTTCGGGGAACGAATCCTGTCAGAAGGTGGAGCGACACCCGCTGAACGAATTACGTTCGCCTATCGAACGGTCCTGTCCCGCATTCCACACTCTGACGAACTGGCCGTCGTGCAAGATGCGTTGCAACAGTATCTGACGCGCTTCCAGAAAGATCCCGATGGTGCCGCGAAAATCGTGAAGGTGGGAGAGTCAAAAAAGAAGTCCAATCAACCCGACTCAGAACTCGCCGCCTACACTCTCATCGCGAATCTGATTTTGAACCTTGATGAAACCGTGATGCGAAATTAACTAAGGATTTGCGCAGCAATAAGTGCTGTAGGATGGGCACTCTTGCCCGTCGATTACCTGAAAGGCCGTAGGCAACTTCCGATAGTTATTGATGCGCCGATCCTAAGGTTTGAACGGACGTTGTCAAATTGTAATTGGTTCTCGAATGCCAGGTCGCAATCTCGAATATTTGAGGCAGTCCAGTGCAAATCCTGTTGCAGCGAGCAAGCAATAGTCGAAACAATGCGATTCGCAAGCGAACCCCACCGTTTTCAGACAAAGGACATATGTACCGCATGGCCCCATTCGGAATTCTCGTCCTGTTGTTTGCAGCAATGGTGTCCAGTCCAGCCGTTCGCGCTGAAACAGAAACGCCGGCCATATCCACTATAACTTCGCAAACTGACTGTCAGGCTGAACCGAAGGCAACCAAAGAACCTGACGAGTTATTCGCATCGATCAATGTCAGAGGACGTGCGAAGAATCTGGCGGGACAACCTGTCGTTGGAGCAACAATTTTTTTGGTCTCGACCATCGCGATCAATCAGCGGCTAGGCGAGACGAAAACGGATGCTGATGGGCAATATGAATTCCTTGATGTCAAGCTCCCTGTTAAGCAATTTAAAGAAATTCGAGCAGGAGCCTTTCAAGTGTATGGAGAGGCTAATGGATATGGGTTCGCCTGGCACGGTAGGCGAAGTTATTCGTCTGAGCCACGTCCCAAATCTGAGCCATTGGAAGAAGAAGAGTCTGGGTTCTACGCTGACGATCCAATCGTCATGGACTTAACTTTTCGAGACCGGGCGGCGCTTATGGGTGTTGTGACGGATGAGAAAGGCCTGCCGCTTCCCAACGTGAAGATTCGGCTGTCCGCTCTCGACTATCTCGACACCAAAGGGCACGAAATTCATCAAAACTATCGCGAGTTCTGGGCGATTCAATCGACAGGCTATTCTACGACACTCACTGGTGCAGACGGCCGTTTTGAATTTAGCGGAATGCCCTCACAGACAGTTGCCTATGTGATTGTCGAAGCGTCAGGATTTGCCGATCAGACGTTTTTCGCGGCCGTTACTGACAAACCAATTACGGAAAACAAATATCAATCAAATGCTTCTGAGATGTTTTCAAATGGCCGGCGAATTCGGACCCCGATTTGGGAGACTCGAAAAGTTCGGGCAGGACCTCTAAACATCCGTCTCGAAGCCACTGAACGTTACGTTATTAATGTGGTAAATGATATTGACGGAACTCTCGTCCAGGGCGTTCAAGTCAGGGCCAATTCGGGCGACGGCCAGACTGGAACACATGCTTCAGACACCACTAATGAGACTGGTCGAGCAATTCTTGCGCTGCCACGTGGCACGTTTCGACTCAGCGCCGCTCCGCCACGGGATACAGATTTTGTGGCTGCTTACAGTCAATTCGAAGCACGCGGGGATTTGATCAAAGAACCCGTTGAAATGCGGCTGAAGTTGGGCTGCGTTCTGATTTTGGAAGTCGTGAACGGGGCAAATGGCTCGCCTGTTCCTGGGTTGAGTATTTATTGCGACGTCGACGGAAAACCTGGTCGAAAAGTCACAGTTCAAAGCACGACGACATGGGCGGACAATCCCGTCACCAACGCTAAGGGGGAGCTGCGTGCGGTTGTGCTACCTGGATCGCGAAACTATGAAATCAGTAGTGCACGACTTCCAGGCGGTTTACGCGCCGATCCCAAATCGATCAAACAGCTTATCAAATGCGAGTCCGGCAAGACAATTCGGGTCCGGTTCGAGGTCCGGTGAGTGCAACATCGAGTGACTAGAACTACTACCAATCAGCAGGTCGAGCAGGATCTGACAATTTTATTTCAGGAACACCAGAAAATGCATCCGCTCTTCGAATCTCAAATCCATCATACTCGCCGGCAGTTTTTTGGGCAGACAGGCTTGCGGCTTGGCGGCATTGCCATGGCTTCGGTCCTGGCACAACAGTCGTCCGCTGTCGCGGCCGAACGCATGATGCCGCCGCTTCCGGGTTTTCCCCACTTTCCCCCAAAGGCCAAAGCGGTCATTTATCTGCACATGAACGGCGGGCCGTCGCAGATTGATTTGTGGGACTACAAGCCGGTTCTGAATGAGCATTTCGATAAGGACTTGCCAGATAGTATTCGAAAGGGACAGCGGATCACGACGATGACCAGTGGTCAGACCCGGCTGCCGGTCGCTCCGTCGAAATTCAAGTTCGCCCAGCACGGTCAATGCGGTACGTGGATCAGCGAATTGCTGCCCCACACTGCGAAACATGCGGATGATCTGGCGGTCGTGCGCACGGTACATACCAACGCCATCAATCACGACCCCGCCTGCACGTTCGTCATGACGGGCAGCGAAGTCCCCGGCAAACCCAGCCTGGGCTCCTGGCTGAGCTACGGGCTGGGCAGCGAAAGCAACAATCTGCCCGCTTTCGTCGTCCTGACGCCAATCTGGTCGTCAGGCGCTGCGGCTCAGGCTTTATTCACACGCATGTGGAGCAGCGGGTTCCTGCCGTCGAACCTGAATGGCGTGGCACTTCGTAGCGTCGGAGATCCTGTGCTGTACGTCCAGAATCCCCCGGGCGTTACCGCCAGCGATCGCCGCGTCATGCTCGATGCATTGGCGAAACTGAATCAAAAGAGTTTCACGGAATTGGGTGATCCAGAAATCCAGTCGCGAATTTCACAGTATGAGATGGCGTTTCGCATGCAGTCCAGCGTCCCCGAGCTGGTCGATCTGTCGGGAGAGACGAAGGCGACTCTCGAGATGTATGGTCCGGAAGTCAGCAAACCGGGGACATTCGCGGCCAGCGCGCTATTGGCACGGCGGATGATCGAACGCGGCGTGCGAGTGGTGCAGCTCCTGCACCGTGGGTGGGATCAACACGGCAATCTGCCGCGTGACATCACGTCGCAATGCTACGACACGGACCAGCCGATTGGTGCGCTGCTGACAGATCTGAAACAACGCGGATTGCTCGACAGCACGGTCGTCGTCTGGGGTGGCGAATTTGGCCGCACAGTCTATTCACAGGGAACGCTGACCAAGGAAAACTACGGCCGCGATCATCATCCGCGAAACTTCTGCATGTGGCTGGCCGGCGGTGGGATTAAACGTGGCACAGTGTACGGGGAAACCGACGACTTCAGTTACAACATCAACAAAGATCCCTGCCACGTCAACGACCTGAATGCGACGATCCTGCATTGCCTGGGGATCGACAACGAGCGATTCACCTTTAAATTCCAGGGCCTGGAGCAGAAGCTGACAGGGGTGGAAGGGGCGAAACCGATTCCGGCACTGCTGACTTGAGGAATCCGACTCCGCTACTGGACTTCGAGATTCCCGGTGTATAATTTGGGTCGGAGGCCGCATCATGTTTACCGATGTATTATCACGACTGGGTTTGTCGGAAATTAATCCAGGAGCATTCGCCAGGGATTGGCTGAAATGCCACGGGCCAGAACTTGTTTCGCTCAACCCGGCGACAGGACAACCGCTGGGAAAAGTCGTCACGGCAACGCACGACGAGTATGAAACGGTGATCCGGACCGCATCAGAATCTTTTCTCAAATGGCGACTTTTGCCACCTCCGCAACGGGGCGAAATCATACGGCAAATTGGAATGTCTTTACGGCAGCACAAGGCCGATCTGGGTTTGCTGGTCACTCTGGAAACGGGAAAGATCCTGACGGAAGGGCAGGGCGAGGTCCAGGAAATGATCGACATGTGCGATTATGCCGTCGGACTGTCGCGGCAGTTGTTCGGACTGACGATGGCCAGCGAACGGCCTTCGCATCGGATGTTTGAACAATGGCATCCCCTGGGGCCCGTTGGCATCATCACGGCGTTCAATTTTCCGGTCGCAGTCTGGGCCTGGAATGCGGCAGTTGCTGGCGTATGTGGTGATTCCTGCGTGTGGAAGCCCTCTTCCAACACTCCACTGACCGCTATCGCCGTGCAGCAGATTACGAATCAAGTCCTCAAGCAGCACGACCTGAACGGCTGCTTCACATTGTGTATCGGTAGCGGCTCGACAATTGGGCAATGGCTGGCAGAGGATCGTCGACTGCCGTTGATCTCGGCGACTGGAAGTTGCCATATGGGCCGGCGTCTGGCTCAAACAGTGGCTGGGCGTCTTGGCCGATCTTTGTTGGAACTGGGTGGAAACAATGGAATTATTGTGACAGAAACGGCCAACCTGGAGTTAGCGCTGCGCGCCGTCACATTCGCGGCCGTCGGGACGGCCGGGCAGCGTTGCACGTCGCTACGAAGGTTGTTCCTCCAGCAGTCGATTGCCGATGAATTCCTGGAGCGCCTCGTAGCAATCTACGGTCAAATCCGGATCGGGAACCCCTGGGATGCCAACGTGCTACTAGGACCTTTGATTTCAGAGCAGGCTGTCGCAGATATGCTGCATGCCATGGCGACGGCCGAAGGGCAGGGGGGCAAAGTCCTGACTGGCGGACACCGTCTGAATCGACCTGGAAACTTCGTCGAACCGACGATCATTCGCGCCACCTCAGGCATGTCGATTGTCCGCGAGGAAACTTTCGCTCCGATTCTGTACGTGATGACCTACGAAGATCTCGATCAGGTGATCCAGATACATAACTCCGTGGATCAAGGATTGTCCTCGGCGATTTTCACGGATCGTCTGATGGATGCCGAAAAATTCTTGTCCCCGGCAGGGAGTGACTGCGGAATCGCCAATGTCAATATCGGGACTAGCGGTGCTGAAATTGGCGGGGCATTTGGCGGCGAAAAAGAGACCGGCGGAGGCCGCGAAGCCGGCAGCGATTCGTGGAAAGCTTATATGCGACGCCAGACTTGCACGATCAACTACGGATCCGACCTGCCACTCGCTCAGGGCGTCACGTTTGATGTGAATTAGAGCGCATGATGCCGTTCGCCTCCGCGAATCAGTCTTTTACGATAGCATGCCCGCGACGAAACGTCTCATTTGTAACCATGCGTGGGATATTCTCCTCGCGGTAATGGCTGTCACTTCTGCAATATGTGATAGCAGTTCGAAATGTGCCAATTTCAACCGCGCGAAGTCTCTTGTTATCACTTTGTCGTAGCAGAAGTCGTGAGAGTTCGGACAAGTCTCCTGAAACTCCTGACTTCTCGCGAATTCAGCGACATAAAGCGAATCCGCTCTACGCGTCACAATGCTGTTATCCGGCAAATTCGGCAAACTCGAAGATCGCATGATGCCAAAAATCATCCTGCGTTTTAAACCGTCGTGCAGTGCCTCATCCTCAAGCTATGAATAAGTATTAGAAGGCGAAAGCCTCCGCGAGATTCGGCATCAAAAAAGTCTCGGCCTTCTACTTGTTGGACACAGCTTTATAGTTCTGTTGATTTGTACCATCTGCCTAAGTTTGGAAACTTGTGAGCGTTAACTGCACTAATTCCCCCACAACTCTTCGTGAAATTGCCCCGGTATCGGAGAAGCTCAGCGCAGTGCTGGTCTTTCTGATCTTGATTTGGACGGCAGCGATTTGTTGTGGCATGGCAATTTTGAGTGATTATGGCGCAACGTCCGGAGTGATAGGTCAGACCGCGGAAAAGTGGCCAGCTGACAGTACTCTACAACGGATCGCTGATGAGCCAACCTTACTCATGTTCGTGCATCCTCAGTGTCCCTGTACTCGGGCCAGTATTGGCGAACTTGCTCTACTCATGGCCTCAGGCCCGCAGACTCTACAGGCTCGGGTCTTGGTTTTCGCGCCGTCCGAGTGGAGTGAAACACAAATCAAATGTGACATCTGGCAATCGGCCTCGGCGATCCCTGGCGTGACAGTCGAACAGGACCCTGATGGGCAGGAAGCGCGCCGTTTCGGAGCACTGACCTCAGGACAGGTTTTTCTCTATGGCCCCCAGGGCGAATTGCAGTTCCGAGGCGGCATTACCGCAGCTCGCGGACACGCGGGATTGAATACCGGACGGTCAACGGTCATTGCATTACTGACTGATAACTCGCCGCGGAAATCCGCTGTTACTGAATGCTCTGTGTTTGGCTGTCCATTATCAACCCCTCGTGATCCGTGAACTGTCCGGAACACCGCGTCCCTATTTTTCAGCATGAATTTATTGATTATGCCATCACGCGCCACAATCCTATTTGACGAACACCGGCAACGTGTGTTCAAGCAGACCGACCGACTATTCGCCGGCCTGCTGGTGTTGGAATTCCTGGCTGGAATCCTCGCGGCCTGGTTCATTTCGCCACTCAGCTGGGCCGGAACGACAAGCCACACACATCCGCATGTGTGGTTCGCTTTGATTCTGGGCGCCGCCATCATCTCATTACCAGTTTTCCTGGCAATTCGATGTCCGGGTCAAAAGGTGACGCGGCACGTGATTGCGGTGACGCAAATGTTGGAATCCGCGATCCTGATCCACTTGTCTGGCGGACGCATCGAAACGCACTTCCATGTCTTTGGATCGTTGGCCTTTCTGGCCTTCTATCGGGACTGGCGGGTTCTGCTGACTGCGGCTGGAGTCACGGCGGCTGACCATGTGATTCGCGGAGTGGTTTGGCCACAGTCCGTTTATGGTGTTTTAACAGTGAGTTTCTGGCGCTCTCTGGAACATGCGGGCTGAGTCGTTTTTGAATGTGTTTTCCTGATTCGCTCCTGCGTTCAAAGCACCAGCGAAATGCATGCGATCGCCGATCGACAAGCGGAGCTGGAGAATTGGAACACCCGTGTCGAGCGCGAAGTTAACGAACGCACTCACGAACTCGCGGAGCGAAATACAGAACTGAAGTCCGCGCAGATTCGAGCAGAAGCGGCGGCTCAAGCCAAGAGCGAATTCCTGGCGAACATGAGTCATGAAATTCGCACACCGATGAACGGAATCATTGGCATGACCGAACTGGCTCTGACGACTCCAGTCTCATCGGAACAGCGAGAATACCTGGAAACCGTCAAGAATTCCGCGGACGCCCTGTTGCGGATCCTCAACGATATCCTGGACTTCTCCAAAGTTGACGCAGGTATGGTGGAACTGGAGACGGTTCCCTTCTCATTACGAGAACACCTGGGCGACACGCTAAAGACGGTCGCCATTCGAGCCGATGAAAAACAGCTCGAACTGGCATGGCATGCCGCATCCAATGTTCCCGACTTCCTCATTGGGGATCCCGGGCGCATCCGTCAGGTCATTGTTAACCTGACCGGGAACGCGATCAAGTTCACGGACTGCGGTGAGATCATCGTCAGAGTCATGGTCGATGGAAAGTCGCGTGACGACGTGACTTTGCATTTTACGGTGACTGACACCGGAATTGGGATTCCCGCTGAAAAACTCGAATCGATCTTCGAAGCCTTCACTCAAGCAGACGCCTCGACGACTCGGAATTACGGGGGGACCGGATTGGGGCTTTCGATTTCTTCGCGGCTGGTCAAGCTGATGGGGGGAAACATCTGGGTGGAAAGTGAACTTGGAAAAGGCAGCACTTTTCATTTCACGTTGCGTCTCGGGCTATCATCAGCGGCTGAAGTGACGGCGCCCACTGACAATGAGTTCGACCTGCGAAACATCCCGGTCCTGGTGGTCGACGACAATGCCACCAACAGGCAGATCCTGTTTGAAGTGTTGCGAAACTGGCAAATGAAGCCAATCCTTGCGTCCAGTGGACAAGAGGCGATCACGGAAATGCAGCGGGCCAAAAAGGCTGGCACCCCATTCCCGCTGGTTCTGACGGATTGCCATATGCCTGAGATGGATGGCTTTACACTGTCTGAATTGATTCAACGTGATCCCGAACTGTCGGGGGCAACCATTATGATGTTGACTTCCGCTGTGCGGAATGGTTCCCACGATCGCTGTCGTCAACTGGGCATTTGCGCGACGCTGCTCAAACCCATCAAACAATCCGAATTGCGACTAGCCATCGGGCAGGCGTTAATGGGATCAATGGCGAAACCGATCTCGGTGAAGGCGCCCCCCGCTTCTTCATCGGATTCATGGGCTCTGACCGATCGCACTTTGAATATTCTCCTGGCTGAAGACAATCTTGTGAATCAGAAGGTCGTGACGCGACTGATGGAAAAACGTGGGCATCACGTTGAGATCGCCTGTAATGGCATGGAAGCTATCGCCGCGTGGAAAGAGCGGCAATTCGACCTGATCCTGATGGACGCCCAGATGCCCGTGATGGACGGACTGACCGCGACGGGTTTGATTCGCAAGCAAGAACAGGAACACGGCAACGCGCACATTCCAATCATCGCTATGACAGCTCATGCATTAAAAGGTGATCGAGAACGTTGCCTGGAGGCGGGTATGGACGAGTACCTGTCCAAACCGCTCAACGTCAGTGAATTCTTCTCAACGCTCGCCCGCTTATCAGCCGCGACACATGTCGAAATCGGACAACAATCCGCCGCGAATGCCGCTTCAGAATTTGACCACCAAACCGCATTGGCATTAATGGAAGGCGATGACGCCGCATTGCAGGAAGTCGCGAATGTGTTTCTCGGCGATTGTCCGTTACTCATGCAGAACATTCAGACGGCAATCACAAACGCCGACTCGGCAGCTCTGGCAAAGTCGGCGCATTCATTGAAAGGTTCGGCCGGCTACTTCGGCGCCAAGGCGACAGCCGAGACCGCTGTGAAACTTGAACTTCTCGGTCGTGCCTCGAAAATTGAAAATGCCAGCGACCTCTATTCGGAACTTGAACAACAAGTTGCCCAGTTGACGCATGAACTGTCAGACTTCCTGGGGCGCGTTCCCGCAACTTCTAAAACTTGCGCAGAACAAGTCTGTGACTTGGCAGGATTGCGGAGCTAAATCTCGCAACAATTGAACGGGGACTGATGGAACTTACCGGACATATCAAGTCTCATATGTCCTTTGCGTCTCATCAGTCCCACCCCGCACGAGCTGGAGTCTATGCTACACGCGTCCCTACTGATTCGGGATTCGGTGCTGACACTTCTTTTTCTTTCGACGAAGTGCGAATCCAACAACGCAGCACTTCCGCGACGCTCCAGGCCTGAGCCACGCAACCACGCGGCCAATAGGGTGCGTCAGCATCAAAAATTTCGCTAATCGAACCAATACAGGCTTCACTCATATGATGTTCAAAGCCTGACAGAAATCCACGGGCCTGAGCACGCTGCTCTTCGCTGGTATGAATTTTCAGCCAGGCATCAATGTAGGGCCCAATCAACCAGGCCCAGACCGTTCCCTGGTGATAGGCAGCATCTCGCGACCGCAGATCGCCGTCGTAGACGGCCTTGAAGTCGGGGTGTCCGGGCGCGAGGGTTCGTAACCCGTTCGGCGTGAGCAACCGGTTTTCCACGACGCGCATGATCTGTCGCCAACGGTTTTCCTCGAGCACGGGATGCGTCAGGGAAATTGCCAGGACTTGATTTGGACGGCAGGCGGAGTCATCGCCTTGCTCTCCATCAACAACGTCATACAGATATTCGCCGTCTTGATACCAGAATCTCTTGTTGAAAGATTTTCTTGCGCGAATTGCATGGCCAGCCAGCTCATCAGCGCCTGGCGCATCACCACTCTCGCGGACCCAGTTCTCCAGCAGGCACAACGCATTGTACCAGAGCGCGTTGATCTCGACGGCCTTTCCGCGGCGGGGCGTGACAACCCAGTCGCCCACTTTCGCGTCCATCCAGGTCAATTGGTAGCCGGGAGCCCCCTGTTTCAGCAGTCCGTCAACGGGATCCACACCGATTCCAAACCGAGTCCCCTCGATGTGTCTGGCGACAATATCGCGCAATTTCGGCAATAACAGATCCAGAGTCACGCGGTCATCCGTCACTTCGATGTATCGTGACAGTGCATGAAAGAACCAGAGAGTCGCATCGGCGGTATGATACAGCCCTTCCGTCCCTCCTTCCGGGAAGAGATTGGGAATCAATCCGTTTCGAATGTGCGTCGCGAATGTCCGCAGAATGTACCCGGCTTCCGCGTGCCGCCCGGTGGTCAATGTCAGTCCTTCGAGACTGATCATTGTGTCACGTCCCCAATCAGTGAACCAGTGATACCCGGCAATCACTGTTCGGGCCTCATCGCCCGCAGCCTGCGCCACCGCCGCGTCTTCGATGCGTCCGGCGGGTTTAATGAGAAACTGGTCGGCGGCGAGAACCAATTCTGCCCCGAGTCCGTGTCGAGCGGCGGGATGTGCAGCGGCCAGCAGTCGCTTTCGACGCTGTAATTCGAAGTCCCAGGCACTTTCGGGACTGAGCGCCTCAATCGTGGCCCATTGCTCCGTGGAGGCGACCAGTGTCGCAGGGCTGTCCCTCGTCAGGTCCACTCGAAAATAGCCGGGACTCCAGATGTCGCCACTCGATTGATAGCCTCGACCGCGCTCGATGCGGTAGACCATGTCGTGCAAATGTTGCCGCTCGAGTGTGAACGCGGCCGATTCGCCGTGCAGCAGCATACGGAGCGGCGGAAGATTATTTGCGGCTGTTAATTCGTGCCGATCCTGGCAGGACGTAATTGTGAACGGTTCGGGCAGGGGGGTACTAACTGGTGCGTCATGCGAGCGGCAATGGACCGAAGGCAACAGTTTGAGACGAATCTCGTCCGGCCCTTCGATCAGGCGATAATTGATGAAGGTCGTATTCTGGCCGTGTGGCATGAAAATGCGCTTCTCCAGAACCAGGTCGCCGACTCGGTACCTCCAGACGGGAATACCAGATTCCAAATGGAAACTCTCCAGGTTATCCGCCCCGTAAACTCTTAATGAACTTCCGGTACTTTCGTCGCCACCCAGGCGAACGATCGTACCATCTTCCTGACGAAACTGTTCGGATAAATGCGCTAGCAGCAACATGCGGCCAAAAGGCGCGGGGAGGGCGGAAATCAATAATCCGTGATAACGTCTCGTGGCGACACCGGAAACAGTGCCTGAGGCGTATCCGCCCAAACCATTCGTCACCAGCCACTCACGTGTCAAAAGATGGTCGTTTCCCTGACCCGAGAACGGGACATCTTTTCTCTTCGACTGACGATGTGTTCGCGTGCTCATAGACTTTCTCCAGTCTCAGACGTGGCTGCTCCGGGCAGCAGGACAACGGCTGCCTGTCCAGGAATCATCCAGTTATGCTCTGTGTCAAGTTCCGCCGTCCCGCAACCACCATAGCTGGGATCCTCGGTTGACAACAACTTTCGCCAGCAAGTCCCTCTAGGCGGGGCCAACAGGGGCTCAGGCGCCGGACTGAAGTGCAGATCACGACCTAGATTCACAACCAGCAACCGATCAGCAAGTGGTTCCTCAGCGAAGAATCGCAGCACGAAGGTGGTCGGCCCCAGAACGGCGCCGTCGACGGCGCCAGGAATCACCTGCCCGAATGCCAAATCCTCTTTTCGCAACTTCAGCAAGTCGCGATGGAGCAGGTAAATCTCTCGATTCTTCTGGCGTTCCGAAAAGTCGAGTTTCGAGCGAATGAAGGTCATGGGGTCGGCTGGATCGACTAACTGGGCCTGAATTTCCGGGCTGGCAACGCTCCGAAATTGAGCCATAAACTGGCGTCGGCCTTCGAACACCAGCTTCGCCAATTCCGGAGTATGGTCCGCGAAATAAAAGAACGGCGTCGAAGCCGCAAATTCCTGCCCCTGGAACAACATTGGTGTTCCAGGACCGAGCAGCATCAGAGCGGTCATGGCCTTCAGGCAGCCGGGACTGGTCAGTGCGTCAACCCTCAAGCCACGTCCTGAATTCGCGATTTGGTCATGGTTTTGAATAAACGTCACGAACGCTGTGGGCGGCAGGCCACGAGCAGAGGTACCTCGACGCTTCTTTTGCCAGTCGTACCATTGCCCCTGATAGAGATACCCGTATTTTGCGGCAGAAATGAATTCTTGGGGGGTCCCGCGATAATCTGTGTAATAAGCCTCACTGTGGCCAGTGAGTGCGACCATCGCTGAGTGATGAAAGTCGTCATTCCACAAGGCATCGGCGCCAAAGCCGCCTTCCGTAACCTTTTTGACAAGTTGCACTTCCTGTGGCTCATTCTCCGCCACAATGATCGTTGATCGATCATTTGCGTGTTTCCTGACACAACGGACAATGGCCGCGACGATGTGTTCCGATGAATCGTCATGAATATCTTGCGTCGCGTCGAGGCGCAGTCCATCCAGATGAAACTCTTCGACCCAATAAGCAGCGTTGGTCAAGAAAAATTCACGCACCGGCTCAGAATCTGGACCGTCAAAATTAATGGCTTCACCCCAGTCAGTGGAGTGGCGATCATTGAAATAACTGGCGGAAAACCGCGGTAGATAGTTACCATCCGGTCCGATGTGGTTATACACCACATCCAGAATCACACCGATTCCGAGTCCATGCGCGGCATCCACGAAATCGCGGAAATCATCCGGTGAGCCGTAAAACCGAAATGGCGCGAACAAGTTCGTTCCGTCATAGCCCCATCCAAATCGACCTGGAAAATCATTCACTGGCATCAGTTCAATGACCGTAATACCCAATTCCGCCAAGTGCGGCAATTCTGCCTTCGCAGCATTCCAGGTTCCGTCGGTTGTGAATGTCCCAATATGCAGCTCATAGAAAACGCGATTTCGCGCTGGCACGCCCTTCCAGCTGCCATCCGTCCATTTAAATGACCGTGATTCGGTCAATTGCGATAAGCCATGCGGGCCATCAGGCTGGAATCGCGACATGGGGTCGGGATAGACACGCGGATCATCATCTAACCGAAAACCATAGAGCGAATTCGCTTTGATGCCCTCGATAGTCCCAGAGAAGTAGCCATTGTCCTCCAGCTGCAACGCGACCGCACGTTCTTCACTCTTTGTTTTTGACGAATTCTCTCGGGCCGGAGAAAAGACAATTTCCACACGCT
>JAQGHT010000900.1 GCA_028291565.1 Planctomycetaceae bacterium
TACAAGAAGAGCTCTGCGATCGTTTCGGCAGCAGTACTGGAAGTGAATCGCGTCGTGACAGGCGATTGGGTGATTCTTAAGTAAACCCCGTCACCCAGCAAAGTGTGATCCACGATAGGAAGTGCGAACGTGAGGGCTGCGATTATGAAATACGACGTCAACAAGGCGGACGTACTGGTGCGGCAAAAGGCCGAACACGCGAGGGTAATGGTGGCGACTTGAAACATCGCCACGGACAATAGCCAGACTCCGGCAAACAGAGATTTTGTTTCAATTCCACCCAGGCTGTAGCTGAATGCCATGAGCGGCAGCGAACACAGCAACAAACACGACATCGGGACGATTCGACTGAGGAGTTTTTCGAACACAATGGCCCACGGACCGAGTCTGGTCAAGAACAGCAGGCCCAACGTATTCTGCTCCTTTTCGATGGTCAATGCGCCACACACAATTGCGGGCAGAAAGACGTAAATGCCGGCGAATTGCCAACCGGTCAGCTCCTGATACATTTTCAAACCGAAGCCCAAATGCGCCAACGGACTGGTGCCACTGGGCAGACTGTTGATCAGTGTGGCGAGGCACATGAAAAACAGGAGGGTTGAGTAAACGATACGAATGACATACGTCCGCCGACGCGCGGATTGCTCCAGCAACTCTTTCTGCAGGAGCGGTAAACCAAAGTTGTGGAGCATCTGGAGCATAGCCCGAAAAATGTCCTGTCGGCGAGTCTCACCGAGCTGGTGAATTCTACATGCAGGACAGGTTTTCAACCTGTCCGTTTCCAGTTCAAGGACAGGTTGAAAACCTGTCCTACCTATTCTTGACAGTCTCTCGGAACCTCGCAACGTTTCGCGAAACGAACAAATCAGTGACCGGCGTATGATTCATTATCGGATCCCGGTGAACCGGGTGTGGTCCAATGGGAACCCCGGCCCTGGTCGCTTCTTCCCAATCCCCTGTCTGCGTCGTTCAGAACCCAAAAGCGTATTGTGTACCAGCATGCGCCATAAAGACTGCTGTTGACGATCACCGGAAAAAAGGGGACCCAATGCAACATTGTCAGCGGCCAGGATTCCATGACCATGACCAGAAAGACGGGACTGACGAGGTGCCAACACATGGTGCCGCTTCCTTCGGTTTGTGACATGACTGAACCGAGGACGACATTCAGCAAGATGATCATCACCACCATTGGCAGGATGCACCAGGCGACGATCGCACCCAGCGTGGACAGAATCGCTTTGGACGTCGATTTCGCTCTGAAGCCGATCCAGAATGCCAGCCACATTGTCAAATGAAACAGCACGATGATGGTGACGCCGCCTGTGATCATGTATTCGAGACATTGCAGCGTACTAACGGGCTGATGTTGGCCCCAGTTGTATACGAAGTTCTCGTTGGGTCCCAGTGCGAAGGGTGTTCGGCGCCAGGTTTGAAATGCCAGGCAACATAGCAGTGGCGTACCACAAACGAACATCAGCCTTCGCACGCCGCCTAACTTTTGCAGGATCAAATCGCGACTGCCAATCGGTGTGGTCAGCAGGACATCCAGTGTCTGCCGGCTGCGTTCACTCGCGATCAAGTTACAGGCCGTCACGGCGATGAGCAGTGCCGAGATGATCCACAGCGCGAACGTCCAGTAGATCACGGCCGTTTGAAAAAATTCTGTTTTAGACGGCATGATGCACGCAACCCACATCAGCATCAATGTTGGGAACAGCAGAGTTACCAACACGCGGACCAGGTAGCGAAACTGCCCCAGTGAACGCTTCGAGGTCTCACGCCAGGCCACCGGATCGAATTCGGGCAGGTGATGTGACTCCTTAACGAGCACGACTCCTCGTGCAAACCGGTCATTGGCCCAGAAGGTAATACTGTCAAACCATTTGAAGAGGCTCAAGACGGGGTTCGTCGACGCAATATCGGCACGGCGGACCAGGAAATAACGAGCAAGTGTCAAATTCATCAAAATCGAGATCAGGACAGGCACGCTGATGAAAAAGGTCCTGAAGGCATCAGTCAATGGTCCAAAAGTCCAGCTCGAAATATCTGAACGAATCATTCCAAATAGAATTGGCGGGAAAAGAGAAAAATATCCGAGTGACTTGCCAATTAACGAATGCGCGATTGCGGATTTCAGAAAGAATGCGTCAAACAACGGTATGGCTATCGCGCCAAGGCTCAGGAGCAGATAGGTTCCCAGAAATGATGCCATCGATCCACTGAAAAAAGCGGATGCCATGATCGCAATACTCCCCACGTGCAGCACGCTCAGCATCAGAAACCAAATTCCAAGCAGCAACATATGCGTTTCCATGCCGCCCATCGAATACGCGAAACTCATGAGTGGCAGCGAGATCAGCAGGAACGTGAACATCGGAATAATGCGGCTGGCAAATTTTTCGATAATAATGGTCCACGGGCCAAGCCGGGTAATCAGCAATAGACCCAGTGTGTTGCGTTCCTTTTCGACTGTCAGGACGCCAGAAACAAGTGCTGGCAGGAAGACATAAGTGCCGACAAAATGGAACCAGATGATCGAGCTGAAGATTTCGCGGCCAACACCTAACCGTCCCGCAAATGAAGCGACGCCCCGAGAGATTGCCTGCAGTTCTCCGGCATTGAAAAAAGCGACCGTGAGCAACAATAACAGTGCGTACGCGACCCGTACTGCGTATGTCCGAGGGCGAGCGGACTGTTCAAGCAGTTCCTTCATCAGCAGTGGTAAGCCCACATTTCTGAGCCGTTGCAGAAAGGTCATTTGCTTTTCTCAGGTCCTATTCTGCTGAGACAGGCATCCGCTTGAGACAGGACGTGTTGTCGGATCCCAAAATAACAGCACCCATAAATCAGGCTATTGATAATCACCGGCAAGAACGGGATCGGAGTCATCCTGCGCAATGATTGAAATTCGGAATAGACCACGAGAAACGCGGGGCTGTCCAGGAACCAGAGAAACATGCTCGTTTGTGGATCGGGAGGTCCAGAGGGATAGAACCACATCAAGATCGCGAGAGTGAACATCATTGGTAATGCGCACCAACCCACAAGTACTCCCAGTGTCGTCAGAATGGCCTTCGATGACGACTTCCGGCTCATCCCCAACCAGAATGAGAGCCAGAGCGTCATGTGGAAGAGGATGGCGAGTCCCGCCAGGCTCGTGATCAAGTACTCGATCCAGGCAAATTGGTAGAGCGAGCGGTCGTCCGGCCCGTACGAAAGCGATCCGTAATCATCGAAATTCAACTGTGTCCGCCACCACGTCTGAAATGCGATGCAGGTCAGCAATGGGATCGCGCACACCCACATCAGTCTCCTGACGCCGCGCATTTTCTGTAAGACGAGTTCGCGGCCTGTGATTGGTGCGGTCAGCAGTACATCGAGTGTTTGGCGACTCCGTTCGCCGGCGATCAGGTTGCTGGACGTCACCGCGATCAGAACGACAGAAACAATCCATAGAAAGAAAATCAGAGCGGAGACCGGCTCGGAGCTGGCAGTATTTCCTTTGGGGCCTGTTGCGGCGAGGATGACCAAACCCAGCGTGGGGCATTCAAGCGCGACAAATACGCGGACCAGATAGCGGAATTGTCCCAGCGACCGTTTCGCAGTCTCACGCCACGCGACGGGATCAAGGCCTGGTTCGACTTGTGATTCTTTGACCAGGACGACACCGGAAGCGTAGCGCTGATTCGCCCAGACGAATTGCCGGTCCAACCATTTGAACAGTCTGAGGACAGGATTGCTCGACGGAGTAAAGGCGCGACGGACCAGGAAGAACCGGGCCAGGATCAGGCTCAATACGACCGAAATAAGCGTCGGGATACCAGAGAGAACGCCGACTAAACACTGCGTGACCGAATGCATACCCGTTCCAGACGCCGTGCTGCCGAAGTACTCATTCGCCTCGAAGTGGAATCGCAAGAGCAGTGGTGGCGCGAAAACCCCATCCAAGTAATTGGTGAAGTAAATTGAAAAGTAACTGTCGAGACTGGAATTGCTTTCCAACAATAAGAAAAACTGCGCCGTTTCCGCTGCATTGACCCGCAAGAATTGCCGTATCGATTGGTTGAACAGCACGAAATCCACAAATGCGGGGCCGGCGGCCAGCAGGCCCAGCAAGGCATAGGTCCCGAGAAAAGCCCCGACAGTTCCGCTGAAAAACGACGAAGCCAACACTGCGACGGCAGCGATCTGCAGTACGCTCAACAGCAGAAACCACAGACCAAAGAACAGCGTGGTGGGTTCCAGGCCACCCAGCGCGTACATGAAACTCATCATCGGCAGTGAAATCAACAGGAATGTCAGCATTGGGACAATCCGGCTGGCGAATTTCTCCAGGATAATTGTCCACGGACTGAGCTTGGTGATCAACAACAACCCCAATGTGTTGCGTTCCTTCTCCACAGTCAGGACACCGCACACCATCGCGGGAAAAAACAAGTAGATCCCCACAAATTGAACCCACAGGATTGACTGCAGGAAGGAACGTCCCAGACCCAGATTGGAGGTCATCGAGACGCCACGTTGGTTGAGTTCAAGGAGCACGTTCGCATTCACGAGCCCCACCGTGAACATGAGGAGCACCGCATAGACAATGCGCAGCAGAAAAGTGCGCCTGCGAGCGGACTGCTCGTGCAATTCCTTCATCAATAATGGCAGGCCCAGATTTCTAAGCCGCTTACGATAAGACATCAGCAAATTCGCGTCCTCGTGTCTAGGATCTTTCCCGAGGCAATCGAAAAAACATACGCCACCGGGCTTGCCCCGGTGGGTCCACGGTCTTTGCACTACTCGCTTTTCCTCTTTTTCAAGCCCCCTGCTCTGTTGCCGAAGTGCATAGCGCCGGCGTTTCAGAATTCATTCTCGCCAGATTCTCATCTGCCCGAGACAGAACTCGATTTCGAATCAACAGCCAGCATCCACCATAGATCAGACTGTTCACAATCACGGGTAGATAGGGAGTCGGGGTCATTCGCCGCAGCGATTGAAACTCAGAATAGACGACCAGAAATGCCGGGCTGTTCAGATACCACAACATGATTCCGGTATGTTCTGAGTCGTAGCCCGGCGGACGTGATGAATCGACCCAAATCATCATGGCGAGTGTCAGCATGGAGGGCAAACTGCACCATGCGACTTGAACACCCAATGAGGTCAGAATCGCTTTCGATGGAGATTTCAGTTTCATTCCAATCCAGAACGCCAACCACATGGTCAGGTGAAACAGAATGAACAGTCCCGCAAGGCTGGTTATCAGATATTCGAGCCAGTCGAATTGGCTGGCGTACTCATATCCGAAGCGGTTCGAATTGTACGGGTCGGAAAAGCGACCCAATTGCGTCTTCCACCAGGTTTGAAAAATGATGCACGTCAAGACCGGGACGGCGCACACGAGCATCAGCCGCTTGACTCCGCGCATTTTTTGGAGGATCAAGTCTCGACCGACGATTGGCGTGGTTAACAGTACATCGAGTGTCTGTCGGCTCCGTTCGCCTGCGATCAAGTTACTCGCCGTCACGCCGATCAACACGACCGACACGATCCACAAGAAAAACATCAAGGCCGAGACAGGGCCCGAACTGGCGTCGTTGCCGCTGCTGCCGGTCGCTGCTAGAAAGACGAGAAAAAAGGTGGGAAATTCGAGCGTCACAAAAACCCGCACGAGGTAACGGAACTGGCCCAGGGAACGCTTCGCCGTTTCCCGCCACGCCACTGGCTGCAAATCGGGCATACGCTGTGATTCTTTGACCAGTACGACGCCCCCCGTCAATCGCTGATTCGCTAATACAAAGATGCGGTCGAGCCATTTAAACAGACTCAGAATGGGATTGGTCGACGACGTAAATGCGCGGCGGATCAGAAAGAATCTCGCCAGTGCCAGGCTGACCCCAGTCGACATCATCGTCGGCAGGCCGCAGAAGAAGGCAAACCAATACGGGTGTTTCAAAGTCGATCCCGTCATGGACCCGTAAAAATCGCCATTCGCCATCACGCAGAACTGCAGCAGTGCGGGCGGCATGAACATCCCCAGCGCCAATTCGCCAAACATAAACTCCATGCTGACATTGCTTCCAAACATCCAACGGAGGAAATGGGAGGCGAAGAACCTTGCGAAATACTGCAGAAAATCATGCAGTAAGACAAAATCCAGGATCGCCGGCCCGAAACTTAAGACGCCCAGCAGAAAATACGTCCCCAGAAACGAACCCACTGTCCCGCTGAAGAATGATGAAGCCAGAATCGCCACGCTGCCGATTTGCAGGACGCTCAACAGCAGGAACCACAAGCCGAAGAACAGCGTGGCAGATTCCAGTCCACCGAGTGAATACGTGAAACTCAAAAGTGGCAATGAGAGCAGCAGGAACGTCAGCATCGGCACAATTCGACTGGCGAATTTCTCGAAGATGATGGTCCAGGGGCCGAGTTTCGTGATCAGCAGCAAGCCCAGTGTATTGCGTTCTTTTTCCACTGTCAGCACGCCGCAGACCATTGCTGGCAGAAACAGATAAATGCCGACGAACTGCAGCACGACAATCGATTGGAAAAACTGGTTTCCCATTCCCAGATTGGATCCGATGACGACTCCTCGATTCCCGATTTCGAATAGGGCGTGCGAATTGAACAGACCGACGGCGAAAATGAGCAAGATCGCATAGGCGATTCGCAACACAAAGGTCCGTGTGCGGGCGGACTGCTCCTGCAACTCCTTCATGAGCAAGGGAAGTCCGAATCGCGGAAGTTTTGTCAACAGTCTCATTTCCAGACTCCACGTCCCAGATACCAGTCGGCATGCGTCAAGATATGCCGACGTAATGCAAGCAGTACGGAGCCTTGTATCAGGATATTGAAAATCGCCAAGAGCAGCGGAATGTCTGTCAGAAACCGCATGCGAAGGATTCCTTCATTGGCCATTACGAATAGCGGCGGTGAGCAGTCAGTGCAAATCAAATGAGGCCATTTGATTGGATCGCTATCCTTCCAGATTCTGGAGTGGAAGGCCGCATCGATCTGGATTACGATTGCCACAGGGATTGCGCAGTAGGCGGTGAGTATGCATAAAGTCAGAGTGAGTGCGCCGATTGACGAGCGACAGATCAGTCCACACCAGACTGCAAACCATTTCACCAATTCAAAACTGATTATCACGCTGGTTACTGCGCCGAAGAGATACTCCCACCAGTAATAGCCATCGATCGAAGTCAGCCCCGGCATGTTCAAGTTTGGCATGTCGTATAACTTTAGCCGCCACCACGCATTGACCAGCGACGCCGTCAGTAAGGGAATCGCACAAATCATCTGGACTCGACGCACCCCAGCCAGCTTTTGCAGAATCAGGTCGCTGCCACGAAGTGGGACCGTCAGCAGGATATCCAATGTTTGTTTATTCCGTTCCCTCGCAAAAATCCCAGCAGTACTGGCCAATATAAATAGAGCGCTGGCTAACCATAAAAACAACACGGGATAGGTTGGCAAACGAAGATTTTGAACGAGCAGATTGTTCGCATAGGCAGTCATCAGGCAGTAAAAGGTTCCCAGGACGGGTAGTTCCAACAGGATCAAAATCCAGATCAGATAGCGGAATTGGCCCAGTACTCCTCTGGTCAATTCGCGCCAAGCCACTGGATCGGAACCAGGAATCGAAGCCGTCTGTGGAATGGACTTGGCATTCCTGTTGATCCGGCGGTTCAACCAGAAGAACATCGAATCCGCGCCGCGAAACAAGGCCAGCAATGGGTTCCACCACGTCGCCGTTGCACGCCGGAAGAGACAAAATCTTGCAATTGCCAGGCATACCAAGGCCGGGAGCAGCGAAGCGATGCCGGTTGCTGTCGCGGAAGTGATCGTTGCGCCTGACAAACGGGTCAGCGGTTCGGCATTCTCGAAGAGAATGTATTCGTGGACCGGGGAAAAGAGAAAGTAGTTCGTATTCGAATCGATTGAGTCTCCCGGCCGGGAAATCGAATTGGAGAGTAGCGGCAGGACCGTTGTGACGAACGAAAACAGCGATCTCGAATGGCCGGCGGCGTCGACCACCAGCGGTCCGAAGCACAAGCTCAGCAATACCAGATAAGTCTGCACAAAGGCGGCCGTTGTGGAATGCGCGTAGGCCGAACACATCACCGCCACGCAAGCGACTTGGATCGCGGCGAGCAACTGAAACCAGACTGCGCAGTATAAGTCGTAACCGCTGATCCCTCCCAGGGAATTGGCGAAGGCAAAGACGGGCAGTGAGCACAATAATAGACACAGCATCGGCAGCAGTCGGCTCGACAGTTTTTCCAGGACAATCGTCCAAGGTCCAAGACGCGTGAGCAGCAGCAATCCTAGTGTGTTGCGTTCTTTTTCGACCGTGAAGACGCCACCAGCAATCGCGGGCAGAAAGAGATAGATCCCGAAAAACTGCAACATCACCAGCGTTCTCAAGATCGCGCGGCCCTGCCCCAGGATGGCCATCGGGCTCAGACGTCGAAACTGATTTTCAAGGATCCAAAATGCGATTGAGCAAAGTGCGAACACATACACGATTCGGATGACGTACGTCCGGCCACGGGACGCCTGTTCCAGCAGTTCCTTGGTAAGCAGCGGCAGTGACCAGTGATAACGAGACGCGAACATTGTACAGGTAACTTTAAATGGCAACGCATTCGAAGGCTGACGAAAACTTGGAGTTCAAGTGCGACCTGAAGTTTCGCCTTCTCGATTTGTCTCGTGGCGCTATTCCTGCGACATCGCAGCAACAGATTTTCGCTCTTATGCCGTTTTTCCTTCGGTCAGTTTCATAAACGCCGTTTCCATATCCATCGCTTCCGGCTGGAACATTCGGATGCGACCGCCGGCGTTATGAATGTGATCGTGTAAGTCTTCAATCGCCAGCTCGTCTTCGTGCAGCCGAATCGCCAGGCGATCGGTCAGCTCATCGACCTGGATGACGCCCGGTATCGCTCGCACTTTTTCCGCGATGTCCGGGGCTTGTCGCACGAGTTGTACGTGGACAACCCGCATGACTCCCAGCTGCTTGTAGATCTCAGCCACCGATCCTTCGGCGACCATCTTTCCTTGCTCGATAATCCCGATCCGGGTGCACAACTGAGCCAGTTCTTCCAGGATGTGGCTGGAGATGAGAATCGTCTTGCCCATTTCCTTGAGGGCCTTTAACAGTTCCCGCATTTCGATCCGCGCCCGGGGATCGAGACCACTCGCTGGTTCGTCGAGCAGCAGCAGATCGGGATCATGCAGCAGCACGCGTGCCAGAGACAAACGCTGTTTCATGCCGCGCGACAATGCGTCGACGGGGGAATGCAGCTTGTGAGTCAAGTCGGTCAGTTCCAGAACGTCGTCGATGATGGCTTTGCGTTTATCTCGCGGAATCCGATAAGCGGCTGCGAAAAACTGCAGGTATTCCCATGACGTCAGATCTTCATAGACACCAAAAAAGTCGGGCACGTAGCCGATCTTTTCACGGACTTCCTGCGCGTGACGGACGATGTCCATGCCGTTGATTTCGACTTTGCCGGTGAAGGCCTGTTGCAGCGTGGCCAACACCTTGATTGTGGATGACTTGCCGGCGCCATTGGGGCCGATGAAGCCAAACACTTCCCCCTTGGGAATTTCCATGTTGATGCCGCGGACAGCTTCCAGCTTGCCGTATCGAATGTGCAGATTATTGATGTTGACGACAAGCATGCTTACTCGATTCCTGCGTAAAGTTTGCGGTA